>DATDMW010000096.1:0-19475 GCA_036518595.1 Burkholderiales bacterium | reverse complement strand
GCTGCTGCCGCTGCGCGACGGCTCGAACATCGTCCTCAGACTGCTGCGCGAGGGTGGCAAGCCCACCCAGCTCGTGGCGCACCAGGGGACGTTCTCGCAGATGCTCGGCGGCAAGGTGTCGCAGATGGTGCGGATCCGGCTTCCGCGCGAATCGCAGTTCATTCCCGAGATCAGCGCGAACCGTTACGCGCTCAACATACGCTTCACGATGTTCGGCACCGACCCGCGCCCGCGGATTTGCGAATCGGACGTGGAGTTCGAGCTGACCTTCTGCAACCTCTGAGGGCGAACGTGGGCAAGGTCCGCACCGTCGCGTGTCCGCGATGCGGCAAGCAGGTCGCGTGGGATCCCGGAAACGCGTACCGCCCGTTCTGCTCGGAGCGCTGCAAGATCTTCGATCTCGGCGCCTGGGCGACCGAGCAGTACCGCGTTCCGGTCGAGGACGAAAAGGACGAGCCCGACAGCGACGAGAACCGCTGAACGGCTACGCGGACCACGCGCCGCGAACCATGGCGAGCCCATGCGCGCCGCCCGCGAGCGCGTCGTCGAGGTCCCGCGGTACGACGCCCCCGAGCGCGTACACCGGAATCGCCGCGCCCTCGGCCGCCGCGCGGAAGCCGGCCCATCCGAGCGTCGCAACCCCGGGATGCGTCGGCGTCGCGCGGACCGGCCCGAGCACCGCGAAGTCGGCGCCCAGCCGCTCGGCGCGGCGCAGCTCCTCCGCCGAATGGCACGACGCGCCGCACCAGGACACCGCGGGGCGCTCGGTCAATGTCCCCAGCTGGGCGCTCGTCAGATGTACGCCATCGGCACCGACCTCGCGCGAGAGCTGCGTGTCGGCGTTGATCAGCACGCGCGCACCGTAGCGCCGGCACAGCGATACGGCGCGAGCCGCGAAATCGCGCAGCGCGGCCGCGCTCAGCGCCTTCTCGCGCACCTGCACCAGGCTCAACCCCTCCCGCAGGCGGGCCTCCAGCCGCGCGAGAAACGGCTCGATGCCGTATCCCGACGCGTCGCTGATCGCGTACTCGGGCGGCAGCAGCAATCCTTTGAGGACCGGCCCGTTGGCGGGCAGCATCGGCGCGACCGATATGGCGTGCGGGTTCTGCCAGGACAGGGCGTCGTGCTCGAGCGCCCGGGGCTCGCCGCGCCAGGCGACGACGCGGTGGAAATGCAGGCGCACCGTCGCGTGCGGGTAGACGAAGACGCGCGTGATCCACGGGTACGCGCGATCGACGTCGGCGCCGAGCTCTTCGCGGATCTCGCGCCGCAGCGCCGCGGCCATGGCTTCCCCGGGCTCGACCTTCCCGCCCGGGAACTCCCAGTAGCCCGCGTAGACCTTCCCCGCGGGCCGTCGCGCGAGCAGGACCGCGCCGTCGGCCCGCACGAAGACCGCGACGGCGACCTCGATCGGCGTCATCCCGGCTTCTTGGGCGTCCTGCCGTGGCGGCCGGCGTAGTCGCGCGCGAACTGCCAGGCCACGCGGCCGCTGCGCGAGCCGCGCAGGAGCGCCCATTGCAGCGCCTCCTGGCGCGCCTTTTCGAAATCGCCGGGACAACCGAGCTCCTCGAGCCAGTGCGCGACGATGCCGAGGTACCCGTCCTGGTCGAACGGGTAGAACGAGATCCAAAGCCCGAAGCGCTCCGACAGCGAGATCTTCTCTTCCACGGTTTCGCCCGGATGGATCTCCTCGCCGCGGTGCTTGGTCTCGAGGTTCTCCTGCATGTACTCCGGCATGAGATGCCTGCGGTTGGACGTCGCGTAGATCAACACGTTGTCCGAGGGCGCAGCAATCGATCCGTCGAGTACGACCTTGAGGGCGAGGTAGCCGGGCTCCGAGGCCTCGAACGACAGATCGTCGCAGAAGATGACGAAGCGCTCGCGCCGCTTTGCGACCTGGTCCACGATCTCGGGCAGGTCGAGCAGGTCGTGCTTTTCCACCTCGATCAGGCGCAGCCCCTGCTTGTGGAACTTGTTCAGCATCGCCTTCACGAGCGAGGATTTCCCGGTGCCACGCGCGCCCGTCAGCAGCACATTGTTTGCGGGGCGGCCCTCAACGAACTGGCGGGTATTCTGCTCGATCAGCGCCTTCTGACGATCGACGCCCTGCAGGTCGGACAGGCGGATCTTGTGCAGATTCGCGACCGGCTGGAGCACGCCGCGCTGCGCCTGCTTGCGCCAACGGAAGGCGATGCTCGCGTCCCAGTCGACGGGCGCCGGACGTCCCGGGAGCAACGCCTCGATGCGGGCGAGCAGCTCGTGCCCCTGCTGCATCAGCCGATCGACGTCCGACATGCGGTTTCCCCCTTTCGCCACGCGTCAGCTGCGGTAATCGGCGTTGATGGAGACATAGTCGTGCGAGAGGTCGCACGTCCAGATCTCGGTCCCGGCGGCACCCCGGCCGAGCGCGACACGCACGGCGATCTCGGCTTTCTTCATAACGCGCTGTCCGTCCTCCTCGCGGTAGCCCGCCGCGCGAGCTCCTCCCTTGGCGACCAGCACGTCGTCGAGGTAGACGTCGACCCGGGAGACGTCGAGGTCGGCGATGCCGGCATACCCGATCGCCGCCAGGATCCTGCCGAGGTTCGGGTCGGAAGCGAAGAACGCCGTCTTCACGAGCGGCGAATGCGCGATCGCGTAGGCCACGCGGTCGCACTCGGCTGCGTCGGCGCCCTGCTCGATGCGGACCGTGATGAACTTGGTCGCGCCTTCCCCGTCGCGGACGATCGCCTGCGCGAGACGCTTCGCGACGTCTTCGAGCCCCTCGTACACGGACGCGAAGCCCGGATCGCGCTCGCTCTCGATCGGCGGCCCCGCCTTCCCGGTCGCCATCACGATGAATGCGTCGTTGGTCGAGGTATCGCCGTCCACCGTGATGCGATTGAACGAGGCTGCTGCGGCGCGCTCGACCATGCGCTGCAGCAGCGCTGGGGCGACCCGCGCGTCGAACGCAATGAAGGCGAGCATGGTGGCCATGTCGGGATGGATCATGCCGGCGCCTTTGGCAATGCCGGTGAAGCCGATGCTCGCATCACCCGCGCGCACGCGCCGCGAGGCCGCTTTCGGCACGGTATCGGTGGTCATGATCGCGGCCGCGGCCTCGGACCACCGGCTTTCGGACAGGCCGGCGACGCATCTCGGAAGCGCCGCCGCGATCCTGTCCGCGGGGAGCGGCTCCATGATCACGCCGGTGGAGAACGGGAGGACCTGGGACGCGTCGCAGCCGAGCAGCCGTGCCGCTTCGCGGCAGGTCTCCCGGGCGCGCGCGATGCCCGTCTCTCCCGTGCCCGCATTCGCGACGCCCGTGTTCACGACCAGCGCACGGACGGACGTGCCGGCGTCGAGGTGCTCCTTCGCGACCAGCACCGGCGCGGCGCAGAAGCGATTGCGCGTGAACACGCCCGCGGCGCTCGCGCCCGGGTCGAGCGCGACCAGAAGCAGGTCGGTGCGGTTGGCTTTACGGATCCCGGCCTGGGCGACGCCCAGCCTCACTCCGCGAACCGGGTGCAGATCGGCCGGATCGGGTGCCTTGAGATTGACGGCCATCAGGCCAGCTTGCCGTGGCAGTGCTTGTATTTCTTGCCCGAGCCGCAGGGGCAGGGATCGTTGCGGCCGATCTTGCCCATTTGCCGCACGAAGGGCGCGGTCTTGGGCGCGGCGTCTCCCGCCTGCTCTTCTTCTCCCGGCGCGGGGCCGGCGAGAGCCTCTTCGTAGCCGGCGTGCTGGTATTGCACGTTCTCCACGGCGGGGGTGCGCTGCTGCTCTTCAACCTGCCGCAGCTCCTCCTCGGTCGGCGGCCGCACGGACATGAGGGTCCGCGTGACCTCGAGCTTGATCGTCTCGAGCAGGTTGCCGAAGAGCTCGAAGGCCTCGCGCTTGTACTCCTGCTTCGGGTTCTTCTGCGCGTACCCTCGCAGGTGGATGCCCTGGCGCAGATGGTCGAGCGCCGCCAGGTGCTCGCGCCAGTGCGTGTCGAGCGTGGACAGCAGCACCCACCGCTCCAGGTGGTGCACGCTGTCGGCCTGCGCGCCCTGCATCTTGGAGTCGTACGCCCGGTTCGCCGCCTCGACGGCGCGCCCGAGCAGGGCTTCGTCGTCGAGGCTCGGATCCTGCTCGAGCCACTTCGCGAGCGGCACCTCGACGCGCAGCTCGGAGACATAGGCCTTCTCGAGGCCGGCGATATCCCATTGCTCCTCGACGCTTTCCTGCGGAACGTATGCGCGGAAAAGGTCGGTGACGACGCCTTCGCGCAGCGCGCGGATGCGATCCGACACGTTCTCGGACTCGAGAACGCCGTTGCGCAAGTCGTAGATATTCTGCCGCTGCTCGTTGGCCACGTTGTCGTATTCGAGCAGCTGCTTGCGGATATCGAAGTTGTGCGCCTCGACCTTGCGCTGCGCCGATTCGATCGAGCGCGTCACGAGCACGTGCTCGATCGCCTCGCCCTCGGGCATCTTGAGGCGCTGCATGATGGCGTTGACGCGGTCGCCCGCGAAGATGCGCAGCAGCGGGTCCTCGAGCGCGAGATAGAAGCGCGACGACCCCGGGTCGCCCTGGCGACCCGAGCGGCCGCGCAGCTGGTTGTCGATGCGGCGCGACTCGTGCCGCTCGGTGCCGACGATGTGCAGTCCGCCCGCGGCCACCACCTGCTCGTGCAGCGACTGCCATTCGTCGCGCAGCTTGCTGATGCGCGCTTCGCGATCGTCGTCCGGCAGATCGGGGTTCTGGCGCAGCAGATCGATCTGCTTCTCGGCGTTGCCGCCGAGGACGATGTCGGTACCGCGGCCCGCCATGTTGGTCGCGATCGTGATCATCCTGGGCCGACCGGCCTGGGCCACGATCTCGGCCTCTCGCGCGTGCTGCTTGGCGTTCAGCACCTGGTGCGGGATGCCCTGCTTCTGCAGCATCCCGGACAGGAGCTCGGAATTCTCGACCGAGGTCGTGCCGACCAGCGCCGGCTGGCCGCGCTCGTAGCAGTCCTTGATGTCGTCGATGACGGCCTTGTACTTCTCCTTCGCCGTGCGGAACACCTGGTCGAGGTTGTCGATGCGAACCATCTTCTTGTGCGTCGGGATCACCACGACCTCGAGGCCGTAGATCTCCTGGAATTCGTACGCCTCGGTGTCCGCGGTGCCCGTCATGCCGGCGAGCTTGCCGTACATGCGGAAGTAGTTCTGGAACGTGCTCGAGGCGAGCGTCTGGTTCTCGCTCTGGATCGAGACGTTCTCCTTCGCCTCGATCGCCTGGTGCAGGCCGTCGGACCAGCGCCGGCCCGGCATCAGCCGGCCGGTAAACTCGTCGACGATCACGACCTCGCCGTCCTGCACCACGTAATGACGGTCGCGGAAGAAGAGATGATGGGCACGCAGCGCCGCGTTCATGTGATGCATCAGGTTCACGTACGCGGGCTCGTACAGGCTGCGGCCCTCGGGCAGCAGGCCGGCGCGCGCCAGGAAGCTCTCGGCGTGCTCGTGCCCTTCTTCCGAGAGCAGTACCGTGTGGTTCTTCTCGTCGACGAGGAAATCGCCGGGAGCGCCCTCCTTCTCCTGGCGCTTCAGCAGCGGCGCCACCTCGTTCATACGATGGTAGATCTCGGTCCGGTCCTCGGCCTGTCCCGAGATGATGAGCGGCGTGCGCGCCTCGTCGATGAGGATCGAGTCGACCTCGTCGACGATCGCGTAGTTCAGCCCGCGCTGGAACTTGTCGGCGAGCGACATCGCCATGTTGTCGCGCAGGTAGTCGAACCCGAACTCGTTGTTGGTCCCGTAGGTGATGTCGGCGCCGTAGGCCTTCTGCTTGTCCTCGTGCGGCATCTGCGTGAGGATCACGCCGACCGACAGCCCGAGGAAGTTGTAGACACGGCCCATCCATTCGGCGTCGCGGCTCGCCAGATAGTCGTTCACCGTGACGATGTGCACGCCCTTGCGGGTGAGCGCATTCAGGTACGCGGGAAGTGTCGCGACCAGCGTCTTGCCCTCGCCGGTTCGCATCTCGGCGATCT
Organism: Burkholderiales bacterium; assembly: GCA_036518595.1. Lineage (GTDB taxonomy): Bacteria > Pseudomonadota > Gammaproteobacteria > Burkholderiales > SG8-39 > VBDM01. The sequence goes on along the minus strand of DATDMW010000096.1, from coordinate 13,474 downwards.
TGCCGTCGTGCAGGACCATGCCGCCGATCAGCTGCACGTCGAAATGGCGCATGTTGAGCGTGCGCTTGGCGGCTTCGCGAACGACCGCGAACGCCTCGGGAAGGACCTCGTGCAGCGCCGCGCGCTCGGCCGCCTTGCGGTCCTCCTGGGTATCGGCCTCGAGCAGCTTCGCCACGCGCTCGCGCAGCTCGGGCGTTTTCGCGGCGAGTTCGGTGTCCGAGAGCGTCGACACGGCCGGCTCCAGGGCGTTGATCGCCCTCACCGACTTCGCGTACTGCTTCAGCAGCCGGTCGTTGCGGCTGCCGAAGATGGCCTTGAGGAACCGGGAAATCATTTCAACGGGATTTCAAGCAGATGCGGGGCGCGCAAAAAAGGGGAAATTTTAGCATGCCGCGCGCGTCCGCCCTCGGGGCGGACCGGGCTCATTACGGACTACGGGAAGCGCTCGAAGCCCGAGCGGGCCGGGCAGGGCCGTTAGCGCGCGCGCGCCGACGCCTGGAGCACCCGGTTGTGCTCCTGGCGCGCCGAGGCCTGGAGGAAACGGTTGGGATCCTGCGCCACGCCCTTGTAGCGCACCTCGAAGTGCACGTGCGGGCCGGTCGAGCGGCCGGTCGATCCTGATTCGGCGATCTTGCGGCCGCGGTGCACCAGGTCGCCGACTTTGACGAGCAGCTTGGAATTGTGCGCATAGCGCGTCGTGAAGTCGTTGCCGTGGTCGATCTCGACCATGTAGCCGTACTGCGGATGAAAGTCGGCGAAGGTCACCACACCGCCCGCGGAAGCGAACACGGGCGTGCCCGGCTCGGCCAGGAAGTCGATGCCCTCGTGCATCGCGTGCATTCCCGTGAATGGATCGATGCGCCAGCCGAAGCTCGAGGCGTTCCAGCTACCGTCCACCGGCGGAATCGTGGGCATCAGCTTCTTCTTCATCTTGGTGTCGAACAGCTGCGACTCGAGGATGCCGAGGTAATCGGTGCGGTTCTCCATGCGCTTGGAGAGCTGGTCGAGCTTCTGACTGAACTCCACCATCGAGAGATTCTGCGGCGGAATGCTCGACACGGCGCCGCCGCGGCCGGGTGCTTCGCTGAAGCGGAATTCCTGCGGCTTGAATCCCGCCAGGGCAGAAACGCGCTCGCCCAGCGCGTCGATCCGCGTGAGCTGTGCCTGCATCTCGCCGAGCTTGACGGCCATCGCGTTGAGGTTCTCGCGCAGGAAGTCGCGCGTCTTCTGCGTCTCCTGTTGCTGGGCGGAGAGCACGAGCGATTGCAGCTGCGGGATGTTGAACTCGTCGGCGTGGCGCACGGAAACCCAGAAAATGGCGGCGGCGAGGCCGAGGATGACTGTGGCGAAGCACGCCGCGCCGGCGACCAGGTGCGCCATCGTCAGTGTCACCGATCTCGCCTTGGCGAGCCGGTTGGAAACCAGAATAATGTGCATGTTGCTTCTCCCTACTCGGCGGATGACCATGCATCCACACAAGCCAAGCGCCCTGCTTTCGGAGTCCGACGGCATCCCAGCATTGATGCCGCAGGCCCGGCGCCTGCTCGAACTTCGTCAGATCCTGGCGAGCCTACTTCCCGGTGCGTTGTCGCGAGCCTGCACGGTCGCTAACTACAAGCAGGGGAAGCTCGTTCTTTTCGCCGAAAACAACGCGGTCGCCGCGAAACTCAAGCTGCTTTCTCCGACGATACGCGAGCAGTTTTCGGACCGTGGAGTTCAGGTTACCGAAATGGATATCGGCGTGCAAGCTCCTGAAGCGGCTCAGGAAAAACCTGAGAAGGCGGCAAAGCTGAGCGGCTCCGCGGTCGCCAGCCTCGCGGAGCTTGCGGCCCAACTCCCTGATTCCCCGCTGAAACAATGCGTCGCGGCGCTCGCCCGCCATGACGTCAGCAAGCCCTGACTAGGCAAGCGCCACCGCTCGTTCGAGCGCCAATAAGCCAAACAAAAACAGGGCAAATATCACAGCGACCTGGAGCAGTCGCACGGCGAAGCGTAGATAGCGGCGGTCGCGAGTGAAGAGATAGAGTGCCAACGCAGACAGCGCGCCGAGCACGACCAGGATTGCGACGACGCGCAGCGCCAGCACGGGGCGCGCTATGCGGGCAAAGCAAACAGGCGGCTCAGGGCCGCGGGCGCGTCCTCGGCGCGCTCGAAGCTCACGAGCTCCCACGCCTCCTTGCGTGCCATCGTCTCCCGCAGCAGGCGGTTGTTTAGCCCATGCCCCGACTTGTGCGCGGCATAGGCGCCGATGAGCGGATACCCTAGCAGATACAGATCACCGATGGCGTCCAGAAGCTTGTGCTTGACGAACTCGTCGCCGAAACGAAGTCCCTCGGCGTTCAGGACGCGGTATTCGTCCATGACGATCGCGTTGTCGAGGCTCCCGCCCTGCGCGAGACCGCTCGAGCGCATTGCTTCGACGTCCTGCATGAAGCCGAACGTGCGGGCGCGCGCCACTTCCTTGACGTAGGAGGTCTCGGCAAAGTCGACGCTCGCCTCCTGCGCGGACTTCTCGAATACCGGGTGATCGAACACGATCGAGAATGAGAGCTTCAGGCCCTCGTAAGGCTCGAAACGCGCCCACTTGTCGCCGTCGCGCACCTCGACCGGGCGCTTGATGCGGAAGAACCGCTTGGCGGCCGGCTGCTCTTCGATGCCCGCCGACTGGATGAGAAACACGAATGGAGCGGCGCTGCCATCCATGATCGGCACTTCCGAGCCCGAGAGGTCGACGTAGGCGTTGTCGACACCCAGCCCGGCGAACGCGGACATGAGGTGCTCGATGGTCGCGACCTTCACCTCGCCGTCCTCGAGCGTCGTACTGAGGCGGGTGTCACCGACGCGGAACGCCTCGGCGCGCAGGTCCACGGGCTTGGGCGTGTCGACACGGCGGAACACGATCCCGGTGTTGGGGCGCGCGGGTCTCAGCGTCATCGCGACTTTTTCACCCGTGTGCAGACCCACGCCGGTGGCGCGAATCGCCGATTTGAGGGTGCGCTGCCTGAACATCGCGTGGCTTGTATGGAGCGGGACGGACATCGATTGTAGCCCGGAAGCCCCTCGTCAGGACGTGATTTTGCGCTCCTTATTCAATGAATACGCTTGCGCTGGTACGCCGGCATGAACGCGACGGTGCGAACGAGGACCGGCTCGACCGGCACCGACACGCGCAGCCGGGGCCTCGCCAGGGCGGGCTTGCGACGATAGGGCGGAAGCGCGGGCCGCTTTGCGATGCTCATGGGTGAGTCTCCCTGTCGGTTCGTCAGTCGGCCTGCTTCCTCAGGAACGCCGGAATGTCGTACTTGTCGACGCCGCTGTTCTGCAGCGCCTCGATCGTGGAGCTGCGGTTCTTGCGGATGACCGCGGGCATCTCGTCGAGCGCCCGGTAGTCGACTCCAGCCACGGGCAGGTTGTCCGTCCCGGTCCGCTGCACGAGTTGAGGCTTGGGCTGGCGAGCGGCCTGCGGCTGCCCGAGGCCCGTCGCGACGACGGTCACGCGAAGCTCATCACCCATCGCGTCGTCGTACACCGCTCCGAAGATGATTGTCGCGTCCTCGGCGGCGAAGCCGCGGATCGTGTTCATCACCTCCTTGGTCTCGCGCAGCTTGAGGCTCGACTTGTCGGCCGTGATGTTCACGACGACGCCGCGTGCTCCGGAGAGGTTGACGCCCTCGAGCAGCGGACACGCGACCGCCTGCTCGGCCGCGATGCGCGCCCGGTCGACGCCCGACGACGCCGCGGATCCCATCATCGCCATGCCCTGCTCGGCCATCACCGTGCGCACGTCCTGGAAGTCCACGTTGATCAGGCCCGGGACGTTGATGATCTCGGAGATCCCGGCCACCGCGTTCTTGAGCACGCTGTCGGCCGTGCCGAAGGCCTCCTCCATCGAGATGTCGTCGCCGAGGACCTCCTCGAGCTTCTCGTTCAGGATCACGATCACCGAGTCGACATGCTGCGACAGCTCCTCGATTCCGGCCTCGGCGGACTGCATGCGCCGGCTGCCCTCGAACGAGAACGGCTTGGTGACCACGGCCACGGTGAGAATGCCCATCTCCTTGGCGACTTCCGCGACGACCGGAGCCGCCCCCGTGCCCGTGCCACCGCCCATGCCGGCGGTGATGAACACCATGTGCGCGCCCCGCAGCGACTCCGCGAGCTGGTCGCGCGCCTCGAGCGCAGCGGCGCGCCCGGCCTCGGGCTTCGCGCCCGCGCCCAGGCCCGTGGCCCCGAGCTGCAGCTGCTGCTTGGCAAGACCTCGCGACAGCGCCTGCGCGTCCGTGTTCGCGGCGATGAATTCCACGCCGCACACGCCGTTGCGGATCATGTGATCGACCGCGTTGCCGCCTGCGCCGCCGACGCCGATCACCTTGATCACGGTGCCGCCCGAGCTGTTTTCGACGATTTCAAACATGCCTGCCTCCTTGACTCATCAGAAAGTGAAACATCCGCTTCCCTCCCGCTCCTAGAAATTCCGCTGCACCCATTCGCGCATCCTTCCCATCACCTGCTTGAACGACCCGCCCTGGCGGGCGACCTGCCCGCGCCGGGTCTGCGTCACGCCTTCCATGAGCAGCCCCACCGCCGTGGCGTATCGCGGGCTGCGCACGACGTCGGACAGCCCGCCCGAATACCTCGGCACCCCGAGCCGCACCGGCATATGGAAGATCTCTTCGCCGAGCTCGACCATGCCCTGCATGACCGCCGAGCCGCCGGTCAGCACCAGGCCCGACGAAAGCAGCTCCTCGTACCCCGAGTCGCGCAGCACCTGCTGGATCAGCGAGTAGAGCTCCTCGACGCGCGGTTCGATGACCTCGGCGAGCGTCTGGCGCGACAGCATCCTCGGCGGCCGATCGCCGACGCCCGGCACCTCGATCATCTGGCCGGCCTCGGCGAGCTGCCGCAGCGCGCAGCCGTGCCGCACCTTCAGCTCCTCGGCCTCAGCGGTCGGCGTCCGCAGCGCCATCGCGACGTCGTTCGTGATCTGGTCGCCCGCGATCGGGATGACCGCGGTGTGGCGTATCGCGCCTTCTCGGAACACGGCGATGTCGGTCGTGCCGCCGCCGATGTCGACCAGGCACACGCCGAGCTCCTTCTCGTCCTCGGTGAGCACCGCGAGGCTGGAGGCGAGCGGCTGCAGGATCAGGTCGCTCACCTCGAGGCCGCAGCGGCGCACGCACTTCACGATGTTCTGCGCGGCCGACACGGCGCCGGTCACGATGTGCACCTTGACCTCGAGGCGCACGCCGCTCATGCCGAGCGGCTCGCGCACGCCGTCCTGGCCGTCGATGATGAATTCCTGCGTGAGGATGTGCAGGACCTGCTGGTCGGTCGGGATCGGCATCGCGCGCGCCGTCTCGATGGCGCGGTCGACGTCGAGCGGCGTGACCTCCTTCTCCTTGATCGCGACCATCCCGGTCGAGTTGAAGCTCTTGATGTGGCTGCCCGCGATGCCCGTGAAGACGCGCTGGATCTTGCAGTCGGCCATCAGCTCGGCTTCCTCGAGCGCGCGCTGGATGGCGCTGACCGTCGACTCGATGTTCACCACGACGCCTTTCTTCAGGCCTTTCGACTCGTGGCTTCCCATGCCGATCACATCCATGCGGCCGTCGGGCATCAGCTCCGCGACCATCGCGACCACCTTGGAGGTCCCGATGTCGAGTCCGACCACGAGGTTCTTGTTGTCTTTGGGCATCAGGTCCTCGGCAGCCGCTCGTGCAGCGAGCGCGCGTCCGCCGCGCGCACCGCGAATCCGTTCGGGTAGCGCAAGTCGACGTACTCGAACCGGCGCTGCGCCTTCCCGAGGGTGTACGGGTACACGGCGACGAAGCGTGCGAGCCGCTGGACCGCATCGTCCTTGTCGCGGTCGCGTCCGAGCTTGACGATGAGCCCGCTCGACAGCTGCAGCTGCCAGGCGTAGCGCGCGCTCAGAAGCACCGAGGCCGGCTCGATCGAGAGCGGCGCGAGCACGCGCCGGAAGTCGGCATAGCGACGCGCGAGCATGCCTTCGCTGCCCGGCGGTCCGAAGAATGCGGGGAGCGCTCCTTCGACACGGCCGCGGAAAGGCTCGCCGTAGCTGTTCACGAGCCGGCCGTCGCGCTCCTGGCCCCAGCGGGCGAGGGGCACATGCTCCTCGATGCGGACCTCGAGGCCGTCGGGCCACAGGCGTCTCACCTCGGCGCGCCGCACCCAGGGCAGCGTCTCGAACAGCGCACGGATGCCGTCGATGTCGACCGAAAAGAAAGTGCCGCTGACGCGGCCCTGGAGCGCGTCGATCACCTGCGGCACGGCGACATGGTCAACGTCGCCGACGACGCGGATGCTGTTGAGCACGAACGCGGGCGAGCGCATGGCATAGGCGGCAGCCCCCGCGAGCACGAGCGCGACCGCGGCCGCGAGCAGGACTCCGGCCGCGAGGTTGAGCAGGCGCGGGCTATCCCACACCGTCGCCTCCCGTTTTCGTCGTGACGCGCGCGAGCTCGAGAATCCGCAGGCACAGATCCTCGAACGCGATGCCGGCGTGACGCGCCGCCATCGGGACGAGCGAGTGGTCGGTCATCCCGGGCGACGTGTTGACTTCGAGGAAGTAGGGCTTGCCCGAGCGATCGAGAATGAGATCGACCCGCCCCCAGCCGCTGCAGCCGACCGCCCGGAACGCGCGCAGCACCTCGTCCTGGATGACACGCTCGGCGTCGGGGGGCAGCCCGCAGGGAATGATGTAGCGCGTGTCGGCGGCCTTGTACTTGGCGTCGTAGTCGTAGAAATCGTGCGGCGTCTCGAGCCGGATCAGCGGCAGCGGCGTATCGCCGAGAACAGCGCCGGTGAGCTCCACGCCCTCGACGAAGCTCTCGGCGATGACGAGCGAGTCGTATTTCGCGGCGAGCGCGTACGCGTCGGCGAGCGCCGCCGCCGTCCGGACCTTGCTCATGCCGATCGACGAGCCTTCGTTCGCGGGCTTCACCATGAGTGGAAGGCCGACCCGGTTCGCGACGGCCTCGAAATCCGTTTGCGGGGTGAGCACCTCCGAGTGAGGGGTCGGCACCCCGCACGACTGCCAGACCAGCTTGGTGCGCCACTTGTCCATCGCGAGAGCGCTCGCGAGCACCCCCGATCCCGTGTAAGGCAGGCCGAGCAGCTCGAGCGCCCCCTGCAGGGTCCCATCCTCGCCGTAGCGGCCATGGAGGGCGATGAACACGCGGTCGAAGCGCGCGGCAATGAGCTGGTCCAGCCCGCGGTCGCGGGGATCGAACGGATGCGCGTCGACGCCCTTTGCGCGCAGTGCGGCGAGCACCATACGCCCGCTGTTGAGTGAGACTTCGCGCTCGGCCGACTTGCCGCCGAGCAGCACGGCGACCTTTCCGAAATCGGCGGGTTTCATGTCGCTTCTCCGATGATTCTCACTTCGGGCACCAGGTCGACGCCGTGCCGGCGCTTCACCTCGGCGCGCGCGTGCTCGATCAGGCGCTCGATATCGGCGGCGCGCGCGCCGCCCTCGGGATTGACGATGAAGTTCGCGTGCTTCTCCGAGATGCGCGCTCCGCCCGCGGCGTAGCCTTTGAGTCCGCAGACCTCGATGAGGCGGGCCGCGTGGTCGCCGGGCGGATTGCGGAACACCGAGCCGGCGTTCGGCAGGCCGAGCGGCTGCGTCGCGATGCGGCGGCCGAGCAGCTGCTTCACGCGTGCGCGTGCGCGCGCGCCGTCGCCGGCGCGCAGCGCGAACCAGCCGGCGACGAACCACTCGTCCTCGCCGAGCCGCGCGCCGCGCAGCGCGACGTGCCGGTACCCGATGTCGAACTGCTCGCGGCCGTGCTCGCGCAAGTCTCCCGAGCGCGAGACCGTCTGCACCCGCGCCACGATGTCCCAGGTTTCGCTGCCGTAGCAGCCGGCGTTCATCGCGAGCGCGCCGCCCACGGTCCCCGGGATCCCGGCGAGGAACTCCGCGCCTTCGAGCGCGTGCGTGCCCGCGAACCGGGCGACCTTGGGCGCAGCGACGCCGGCCTCCGCGTAGACCAGCGGACCGTCGAGCCGGACCGCTGCGCGCGTGTTGTGCAGCAGGACGACGGTGCCGCGGTAGCCGCCGTCGCGCACGAGCAGGTTGCTGCCGAGCCCGACGAACGTGACCGGCTCGCCGGCGGGCAAGGTGCGCAGGAAGAGGGCTAGATCTGCAGTGTCCGCGGGCAGGTACGCGCGCGCCGCGGCGCCACCCGCGCGCCAGCTCACGTGGCGCGCCATCGGCTCGTTGAGGCGCAGCGTACCGCGCAGGGCTGCGGCGGGCTTGTGGATAGGCTCGGTCATCTTCATCGCGCCGTCTTCAGCAGTGCCGCGGGCACCGTCCCGATCGAGCCCGCCCCCATGGTCACGACGACGTCTCCGTTCTGAGCCGCCTTGCGGATCGCCTCCGCCATGTCCGAGATGTTTCCGACGAACGAGGCCTTGACCGCGTCGAAGCGCCGCACCGCCTGGTACAGCGCCTTGCCGTCGGCGCCGGCGATGGCCGCTTCGCCCGCGGGATAGACGTCGGCGAGCAGCAGCTCGTCGACGCCCGAGAGCACCTCGACGAAGCTGCCGAAGAGATCGCGCGTGCGCGTGTAGCGGTGCGGCTGGAACGCGAGCAGCAGGCGCCGCCCCGGAAACGCTCCGCGCAGGGCCTCGAGGGTGACGCGCATCTCCGCCGGGTGGTGGCCGTAATCGTCGACCACGGTCACGGTGCAGCCGCGCCGCAGCGTCACATCGCCGTAGCGCTGAAGGCGGCGGCCCACGCCCTGGAAATTCGCCAGCGCGCGAACCACGGCGCCATCGTCGAGGCCGATCTCCTGCGCCACGCCGATCGCCGCGAGCGCGTTGAGCACGTTGTGAGCGCCGGCGGCGTTGAGCTGGATCTCGAGCGCCGCTTTCTGCCCGCGCCGCAGCAGCCGGGGCGCGCGCTCCGCGCGAAAGCGCATCTTTCCGGCGACGTGCTCCACGCCGAGCGCGCGGATGTCGGCGTCGCTGCGCAAGCCGTAGGTGATGAGTCGCCGGCTCACCAGCGGGATGATCTCGCTCACGCCCGGGTCGTCGAGGCAGACGACCGCGGCGCCGTAGAACGGGAGCCGCTGCAGGAAATCGATGAAGGTGCGCTTCAGCCCGGAGAAATCGTGGTTGTAGGTCTCCATGTGGTCGACGTCGATGTTGGTCACGACGGCGACCACCGGCTGCAGGTGCAGGAAGGAAGCATCCGACTCGTCGGCTTCGACCACGAGGAAGTCGCCGCTGCCGAGCTTCGCGTGCGAGCCCGCGCTGTTCAGGCGCCCGCCGATGACGAAGGTCGGGTCCTCGCCAGCCTCGGCCAGCACGCTCGCGATCAGGCTGGTCGTCGTCGTCTTGCCGTGCGTGCCGGCGACCGCGATCCCCTGCTTGAGACGCATCAGCTCGGCGAGCATCATCGCGCGCGGCACCACGGGAATGTGGCCGGCACGCGCTGCGGCGATCTCGGGATTGTCGTGCTTGATCGCGGTGGAGATCACCACGACGTCGGCGCCGCTGACGTGATCGGGGTCGTGCCCGATCCGGACCTTGGCCCCGCGCTCCTCGAGGCGCTGCGTGGTGGCGCTCTCGGCCACGTCGGAGCCGCTCACCTGGTAGCCGAGCTTGAGCAGAACCTCGGCGATGCCGCTCATGCCCGCCCCGCCGATGCCGACGAAGTGCACGCGCTTGACCTTGTACTTCATCGGGCGAGCGCCTCGCACGCTTGCGCGACCGCGCGCGCCGCGTCCGGGCGGCCGAGCGCGCGCGCGCGGCGCGCCATGTCGAGCAGCCGCCCGCGGTCGAACGACAGCACCAGGGCGGACAGGCGCTCGGGCGTGAGCTGCGATTGCGGCAGCAGCACCCCGGCGTTCGCGTCCGCGAGCAGGCGCGCGTTCGTGGTCTGGTGATCGTCGACCGCGAACGGAAACGGAACCAGCACGCTCGCCACGCCGGCGGCCGCGATCTCGGCGATGCTGGTCGCGCCGGCGCGGCACACGACCAGGTCCGCCTCGGCGTAGGCCTTCGCCATGTCGTCGATGAACGGCACGGTCTCCGCCTCGACGCCCGCGGCGGCGTACGCCGCGCGAAGCGCCTCGATGTGCTTCGCGCCGGCCTGGTGCCGGATCACCGGGCGCCGCTCGCGCGGCACGAGCGCCATTGCCGCCGGAACGGCATCGTTGAGGGCCTTCGCCCCGAGACTGCCGCCGACGACGAGCAGGCGCAGCGGCCCCGAGCGGCCTGCGTACCGGATCTCCGGCCCCTCGAGCGCGCCGATCTCGGGACGCACCGGGTTTCCGGTGACCACCGCCCCCGGCAGCGCGCCCGGGAAGCTCGCGAGCACGCGGTCGGCGACGCGGGCGAGCACCTTGTTCGCGAGCCCGGCGATCGAATTCTGCTCGTGGATGACGAGCGGCCGGCCGAGCAGCGCCGCCATCATGCCGCCGGGAAACGAGACGTAGCCGCCCATGCCGAGCACGACGTCGGGGCGCCGGGAGAAGATCGCGCGCGCGCTCTGCCAGAACGCCACCAGCAGCCGCGTCGGCAGCAGCGCGAGCGCGAGCGGCCCCTTGCCGCGCACGCCGGAGAAGGCGACCCAGGCCATCTCGTAGCCGCGCGCCGGCACGAGGCGCGCCTCCATCCCGGTGCGCGCGCCGAGCCAGACGACGCGCCAGCCGGCCTCGCGCATGCGATCGGCGACCGCGAGCGCTGGAAAGATGTGTCCGCCGGTGCCGCCTGCCATGATCATGAGGGTCCTCGACATGGCGTGGCGCTCACCCGGGACGTCCCCGCATCATCTGCCGCGACTCCCAGTCGATCCTGAGGAGCACCGCGAGGGCGATGCAGTTGGCGACGAGGCCCGAGCCGCCGAAGCTCATCAGGGGCAGCGTCAGTCCCTTGGTCGGCAGAACGCCCATGTTGACGCCCATGTTGATCAGCGTCTGCGCGCCGATCCAGATGCCGATGCCCTGCGCCGCGAGCGCCCAATACGGACGCTCGAGCGCCACCGCCTGGCGGCCGATCGCGAACGCGCGCAGCACGAGCCAGGAAAACAGGACGATGACCGCGAGCACGCCCGCGAAGCCGAGCTCCTCGGCGATCACCGCGAGCAGGAAGTCGGTGTGCGCTTCCGGCAGGTAGAGCAGCTTCTCGACGCTGCCTCCCAGCCCGACGCCGAACCACTCGCCGCGGCCGAACGCGATCAGCGCGTGCGAGAGCTGATAGCCGCGCCCGAAGGGATCGGACCACGGATCCATGAAGCCGAAGATGCGCTGCATGCGGTAAGGAGACGACAGCACGAGTCCCGCGAAGCCGAGCGCCAGCATGACGAGCAATCCCGCGAACCATTTCCCGTTCATGCCGCCGAGGAACAGGATCCCGGTGGCGATCGCGGCGATCACGACGAAGGCTCCGAAGTCCGGCTCCTGCAGGAGCAGCCCGCCGACCACGAGCATCACGGCGAGCATGGGCAACAGGCCCTGCTTGAAGCTCTGCATCAGCGCCGACTTGCGCACCGTGTAATCGGCCGCATAGAGGACCGCGAAGAGCTTCATGAACTCCGAGGGCTGCAACCCCGCGGGCCCGAGCCCGATCCAGCGCCTCGCGCCGTTCACCTCGCGCCCGATGCCCGGGACGAGCACGAGGGCGAGCATCGCCGCCGAGGCAAGGAACAGCGCGGGCGCGGCGCGCTGCCAGAGGCGCATCGGCACCTGGAACGCGAGCATCCCGGCGATCACGGCGAACACGAGGAAGACGGCGTGCCGCATGAGAAAATACGTCGCGCGGCCGCCCGTGAACGCGCTCGCCTCCGCCATCGCGATCGACGCGGAATACACCATCACGAGCCCGAAGCCGAGGAGCAAAACGGCGGCCCAGAGCAGGCCCGAGTCGTACTCGGGCGCCTGCGGCCGGCCCGCGCTAACGAGCGTCGCCACGGGCCATCCCTTCCACCGTCGCGCGGAACACCTCGCCGCGGTGAGCGTAGTTGCGGAACATGTCGAAGCTCGCGCACGCGGGCGACAGCAGCACGGCGTCCCCGGGCCGCGCCTCCGCGGCGGCGAGCGTTACCGCCTCCTGCATGCCGGCCGCCTTACGCAGAGGTACGCCCGCCCCGCTCAGCGCCTTCTCGATCAGCGGGCCGTCGCGGCCGATGAGTACCACCGCGCGGGCCGAGCGCGCGAGCGGCTCGCGCAGCGGCGCGAAGTCCTGGCCTTTTCCTTCGCCGCCGGCAATCAGGACGATCCCGGGATGATCGTGCGCGAGCCCGGCGATCGCGGCCACCGACGCTCCGACGTTGGTGCCCTTGGAATCGTCGTAGTAGCGCACGCCGCCGATCTCGCCGACCGGCTCGACGCGATGGGGCAGGCCGCGAAACTCGCGCAGCGCGCCGAGCAGCGGCGCCATCGGCAGGCCGACGGCGCGGCACAGCGCGAGCGCGGCGAGCGCGTTGGCGGCGTTGTGACGGCCCGGCAGCTTCATAGCCTTCACCGGCATCAGCGCTTCGGCACCTTCGGCGAGCCAGTCCTCCACCGAGCGCGCCAAGATCCCATAGTCGCGCGGACCGGGCGGCGCATCCAGCCCGAAGGTCAGCACCGTGCGGCCGGGCAGCGCCATCGCGAGCGTCCGCGGATCGTTGCGGTTCAGCACCTGCACACCGTCGCCCCGGAAGATGCGCGCCTTCGCCGCGGCGTATTCGGCCATGCCCGGATAGCGGTCGAGATGGTCCTCGGTGATGTTCAGCACGACGGCCGCGCTCGCATCCAGCGAGCTCGTCGTCTCGAGCTGGAAGCTCGACAGCTCGAGCACCCAGAGCTTCGCGGCACGCGCCTCGTCCTCCCTTCGCATCAGCGCGTCGAGCACCGGCGGCCCGATGTTGCCGGCGACTTCGCAGTCGCTGCCCGCGGCGCGCGCCATGGCGCCGGCGAGCGCAGTCACGGTGCTCTTGCCGTTGGTGCCCGTCACGCCGAGGACGAGCGGCCGGCGCGCGGCCTCCAGCGACCGGGCGAAGAGCTCGATGTCGCCGACGACCTCGACGCCCGCGCGCAGCGCCTGCTGTAGACGAGGCTCCGCGAGCGGCACCCCGGGGCTCGCGGCGATCAGGTCCACGCCGGCGAAGCTCTCCTCGCGGAACGGCCCGAGCACCGGCGCGAGCCCGGGCAGCGAGCGGCCCAGCGCGTCCAGGCCTGGCGGCGCCTCGCGGGAGTCGGCGACCCGGACCTTCGCCTGGCGTCGCGTCAGCCAGTGCGCCATGGAGAGGCCCGTGTCTCCCAACCCGAGCACCAGTATGTTTTTGTCTCGGACATTCACCGCAGTTTCAACGATGAGAGACCGGCAAGTACTAGCAGCATCGTAATGATCCAGGCGCGAACAACTACCTGGTTTTCATGCCAGCCTTTGAGCTCGAAGTGGTGGTGAACGGGCGCCATGCGGAAGATCCGCTTGCCGCCCGACCACTTGAAGTACCCGACCTGCA
>DATDMW010000095.1:0-3220 GCA_036518595.1 Burkholderiales bacterium | reverse complement strand
AGGGCGCGCGGCGGAACGGTGTAGACGCGCACCGCGTTGATGCCGGCGGCCGCCATGGCGGAGAAGTCGGCGTCGAGCTGCTCGGGCTGCGGATAGTCGCCGCCGGGTCCGGGGCGGAAAGTGCCGTACGTGACGCCCTTGAGCCAGAGCTTCTCGTCTCCCGCGTAGAGGAATTTCCCGGCGACGCGCGGACGCGCGTCGAGCGTCTTCGGCGCGCGGGGCACCGGCGCATCCAGCGCCGGCTCGGCGCTCAGCGCGCGTGCCAGCGCCACGCCGTGTCGACGATCGTCTCGAGCCCGGAGCATCGCGGCTCCCAGCCCAGCAGCTCGCGCGCCCGGGCCGCGTCGGCGACCAGGCACGCGGGATCGCCGGGACGGCGGGCGACGTCGCGCCGCGGCACGTCGCGGCGCGCAACGCGCTCGACCGCCGCGACGACCTCGCGCACCGAGTGGCCGCGCCCGGTGCCCAGGTTGAGCGCGACGCTGGCGCCGCCGTCGAGGAGGTAGTCGAGCGCGAGCGCGTGCGCGTCAGCGAGATCGCTCACGTGCACGTAGTCGCGCACCGCCGTGCCGTCGGCGGTCGGGTAGTCGGTGCCGCAGACCGCGAGTGGCGGCTGCGTGCCGAGCGCGGCCCCGATCGCGAGCGGGACGAGGTGCGTCTCGGGATCGTGGTCCTCGCCGATCTCACGGTCGAGATCGGCGCCGGCGGCGTTGAAGTAGCGCAGCGCGGCCGAGCGCAGGCCGTGGGCCGCGCCGTACCAGTGCAGCGCGCGCTCGGCGACGCGCTTCGACTCGCCGTACGGGTTGATCGGATCCTGCGGATGATCCTCGCCGATCGGCAGCGAGCGCGGCACGCCGTACGTCGCGCAGCTCGAGGAGAACACGATCGGGCGCACGTCGCAGGCGCGCATGGCGTCGAGCACCGAGAGCGTCCCGGCGACGTTGTTGCCGAAGTACTTGCCGGGATCGCGCATCGACTCGCCCACGTAGGCGTAGGCGGCGAAGTGCACGACCGCCGCGACGCGGTGCTCGCGCATCGTGCGCTCGAGGAGCGCGCGGTCGCGCACGTCGCCCTGGACGAGCGGTCCCCAGCGCACGGCCGAGGCGTGGCCGTGCACGAGACTGTCGAGCGTGACCGGCAGGTGGCCCGCGCGCGCGAGCGCCTTGCAGGCGTGGCTCCCGATGGAGCCCGCCCCTCCCGTCACGAGAACGGCGCGCCGGGGCACGCGCTCGTGCCTCAGGCGGCGGCGCGCGCCGCGGCGCGCACCGGGACCTGCTCCTCGCGCTGGCCGAGGAGGCGGTCGAAGTAGAGGATGGTCTCCATGAGCCCGTCCTCGAGCGCGACCTGCGGCGCCCAGCCCAGGCGCTCGCGCGCGAGCCGGATGTCGGGGCGCCGCTGGCGCGGATCGTCGGACGGCAGCGGGCGATACACGACGCGCGACGCCGAACCGGTCATCTCGACGACCTTGTGCGCGAGCTCGGCCACCGTGTACTCGGCCGGGTTGCCGAGGTTGATCGGGCCGGTGACGCAGTGCTCGGTCGCCATGAGCGAGAGGAACCCGCGGATCATGTCCTCGACGTAGCAGAAGGCGCGCGTCTGGCTGCCGTCGCCGAAGATCGTGATGTCATCGCCGCGCAGCGCCTGCACGATGAAGTTCGACACCACGCGGCCGTCGTCGGGATGCATGCGCGGGCCGTAGGTGTTGAAGATGCGCGCGACCTTGATCTCGAGGCCGTGCTGCCGGTGGTAGTCGAAGAACAGCGTCTCGGCGCAGCGCTTGCCCTCGTCGTAGCAGGCGCGGATGCCGATCGGGTTGACGCGCCCCCAGTACTGCTCCTGCTGCGGGTGCATCTCGGGATCGCCGTAGACCTCCGAGGTCGACGCCTGGAACACGCGAGCGCGCGTGCGCTTCGCGAGGCCCAGCATGTTGATCGCGCCGTGCACGCTGGTCTTCGTCGTCTGCACCGGGTCGAACTGGTAGTGCACGGGCGAGGCCGGGCAGGCGAGGTTGTAGATCTCGTCGACCTCCACGTACAGCGGGAAGGTGACGTCGTGGCGCATGAACTCGAAGCGCGGCTCGCCCAGCAGGTGAGCGACGTTCTGCTTGCTGCCGGTGAACAGATTGTCGACGCACAAGACCTCGTGCCCCGCGTCGATCAGGGCGTCGCACAGGTGCGAGCCCAGGAAACCGGCGCCGCCGGTGACGAGTATCTTTTTCATGCAGAGGAGTCAACCCGATGTGATGTGCCGATGCCGATGTTAAAGAGCGAACCCCGGCTCCCCTCATGACGGAGAGCAGCCGCTCCATGGTCCTTACGGAGTGTCCGCGCGCGGAGACGTTGACGGGTGCGCTCGCCCGAAACCGGCTAGGATCGCGCGATGCGCGTGTTCCGCATCTTCACCGGGCCGTCGGGCGAGTCGGCGATCGAGGTCCGCCGCGTGCCGATGAGCGGCGGCGAGCGCCCCATGTCGCGGAGCTTCGGCTGCGAGTCGATCTTTTTCCGAGAGACGCCCGAGGGCCACGTCCAGGACCTGCACAACGCGCCTCGGCGGCAGCTCATCTTCCTCGTGTCCGGGCTGCTCGAGCTGGAGTCGAGCACGGGCCGGCGCTTCGTGTGCCGGCCCGGGGACCTCATCTTCGCCGAGGACACGACCGGCCGCGGCCACATTACGCGCTCGCTGCGCGACGTCCGCGGGTTCGTGCACGTGGCGATGCCGGCGGACTTCGACGTCTCCGGCTGGCCGCTGGAGGGGCCGGAGAACCCGTAGGGCTACTCGAGCCGCACGCCCGCCTCGCGGATGATCTTCGCGTACTTCGCGTCCTCGGCCGCGATGAACGCCGCGAACTGCGCCGGCGTGCTGCCGATCACCTCGCCGCCCTGGGCGGCGATGCGCTCGGCGACGTCGGGCAGCCCGAGCGCGCGCACCGCGTCGTCGTGGACCTTCGCGATCACGTCCTTCGGCGTCCCCGCCGGCGCGAGCAGGCCGAACCACAGCGACGTGTCGAAGCCCGGGAAGCCCGACTCGGCCATCGTCGGCACGTCCGGGGCGATCGGCGAGCGCTTCGGCGTGGTCACGGCCAGGATGCGCAGCTTGCCCGCTTTCGCCTGCGGGCTGATGGTGAGGATGCCGTAGACGCCGATCGGCACCTGGCCCCCGATCACGTCGGGGATCGACTGGCCCGCGCCCTTGTACGGGACGTGCACGAGCTTGATGCCCG
>DATDMW010000094.1:0-5729 GCA_036518595.1 Burkholderiales bacterium | reverse complement strand
CAGCCGCACGCGCGACTTCAGGCGATACGCCGCGACGTTGCGCCGGGCGACGGCCAGCGCGCCGGGCGAGACGTCGACCGCGTGGACGCGCGCGCGCGGGAAGGCGAGCGCGAGCAGCACCGCGAGGCACCCCGAGCCGGTGCACATGTCGAGCGCCCGGGTCACCCTCGAAGGATCCCCGGCCCAGGGCGCGAGGCCTTCGCGCAGGAGCTCGGCGATGTACGAGCGCGGCACGATCACGCGCTCGTCGACGTAGAAACGGTGCTCCCCGAGCCAGGCCTCGCGCAGAAGGTAGGCGAGCGGGACGCGGCGGCGCACGCGCTCCGACACGAGGTGCGACACTTTCGCGCGCTCGGCCGGCGTCAGGGGTCGCGAGAGCGACGCGCCGAGCCGCTCGTGCGGAATCCTCAGCGCGTGCGTCACGAGCCATGCGGCCTCGTCCGCGGCGTTGTGGGTTCCGTGCCCGAAATGGAGATGGGCGCGGGAGAAGGCTTCCTCCGCGCGCGCGAGGGATTCGCCCACGGTGACGGGCGCCGCGGCCATCCTCAGCCGAGCAGCTTCAGCAGCACCCGCCGGTAGATTTCCTGCAGCGGGCCGATCGCCGCCAGCTCGATGTGCTCGTTCAGCTTGTGGATCGACGCGTTGACCGGGCCGAACTCGACGACCTGCGGGCAGACGTCGGCGATGAAGCGGCCGTCGGACGTCCCGCCGGTGGTGCTGATCTCCGGCCGCAGCCCGGTGACCTCTTCGATCGCGGCGCTCACCGTATCCACCAGCTCGCCGCGCGGCGTGAGGAACGGCCTGCCGCCGAGGATCCACTGGAGCTCGTAGTCGAGCCTGTGGCGGTCGAGCACCTCGTGCACGCGGCGCTTGAGATCTTCGGGCGAGCTCGCGGTCGAGAAGCGGAAGTTGAACGCGGCCTCGAGCTCGCCCGGGATCACGTTCTCCGCGCCCGTCCCCGCGTGCACGTTCGAGATCTGCCACGTGGTCGGCGGGAAATACTCGTTGCCTTTGTCCCACTCGGTGGTCGAGAGCTCGGCGAAGGCGGGCGCGACGAGATGGATCGGGTTCTTCCCGAGATGGGGATAGGCGATGTGCGCCTGCAGTCCCTTGACCTTGATCCGGCCCGAGAGCGATCCGCGGCGGCCGTTCTTGACCGTGTCGCCCAGGCGGCTCACGCAGGTCGGCTCGCCGACCACGCAGTAGTCGATGCGCTCGCCGCGCGCCTTGAGGCGCTCGACCACGCGCACCGTGCCGTCGACCGCGAGGCCTTCCTCGTCGGACGTGATGAGGAGCGCGATCGAGCCGCGGTGCTTCGGGCGCTCGGCGAGGAAGCGCTCGAGCGCGACCACGAACGCCGCGATCGAGGTCTTCATGTCGGCGGCGCCGCGCCCGAACAGCTTGCCGTCGCGCTCGGTCGGCACGAAAGGATCGGTGTGCCACTGGCCGAGCGGACCCGTCGGCACGACGTCGGTATGGCCGGCGAAGCAGACGAGCGGCGCGGCATTGCCGCGGCGCGCCCAGAGGTTGTCGACGTCGCCGCTGCGCAGCGCCTGCACCTCGAAGCCGAGCGCGCGCAGGCGCTGCGCCAGCAGGGGCTGGCAGCCGCCGTCCTCGGGAGTTACGGATCGCCGGGAGATCAGCTCGCGCGCGAGCGCGAGGGTGGCCGCGTCGGGCTGCATCAATGCGATGCGGTCTCCCCGACGTCGAGCTTGAAGTCGCTGAACGAGCTGCCCGGCGAGGTCTCGGTGGGAACGTATCGGCGCTCGCCGCCGCCGTCGGCGGGCGGCGCGCCCGCCTGGGTGTTGTTGATGAGCCAGAGCAGGTTGGTCGCGGAGGCCGCGTTGGCGAGGCCTTCTTCCTGCGTGATGACGCCGTCCTTGATCATCTTGAACAGCGCCTGCTCGAAGGTCTGCGAGCCGGGAGCCAGGCTCTTCTCCATGGCCTCCTTCATCTGCTCGATCTCGCCCTTCGCGATCAGCTCCTGCAGGTGCCGCGTGTTGAGCATGATCTCGACCGCGGCGCTGCGCAGCCCCTGCTTGTTGCGCACCAGGCGCTGCGACACCACGCACTTGAGCGTCGACGCGAGATCCTCGAGCAGCGCGGGCCGGTTCTCGAGCGGATAGAAGCTGATGATCCGGTTCATCGCGTGATAGCTGTTGTTCGCGTGCAGCGTCGCGAGGCACAAATGCCCCGACTGGGCGTACGCGATCGCCGACGACATGGTGTCCTTGTCGCGGATCTCGCCGATCAGGATGCAGTCGGGCGCCTGCCGCAGCGCGTTCTTCAGCCCGACCTTGAAGTCGAGCGTGTCGGTCCCGACCTCGCGCTGGTTCACGATCGACTTCTTGTTCTGGAACACGAACTCGATCGGGTCCTCGAGCGTCAGGATGTGGCCGGATTTCTGCTCGTTGCGGTAGTCGAGCATGGCCGCGAGCGACGTCGACTTCCCGGAGCCGGTCGCGCCGACCATGAGCAGGAGCCCGCGCTTCTCCATGATGATCTCCTTCAGCGCGGGGGGCAGCCCGAGCGAGTCGATCGGCGGGATGGTCCCGGGAATGTAGCGCACGACGACCGCAGGCGAGCCCTTCTGGCGGAACGCGCTGATGCGGAACGTGCCCACGCCTTCGAGGGTGTAGCCGATGTTGAGCTCCAGGGTCTGCTCGAACTCCTTGCGCTGGCGCTCGTTCAGCACCTCGTACAGCAGCGCCAGGATCGAGTTCGCCTCGAGCAGCTGCTGGTTCACCGGCACCGCGACGCCGTTGATCTTGATGTTGATCGGCGACTTGACCGACAAGAAGATGTCCGAGGCCTTCTTCTCGGCCATCAGCTGGAACAGCCGTTTCATCGCCGACATGCTGCTCTCCCTGGATTCGCGAGCGCCGGATCTTTGTTATTCGCCGCGCAGCAGGTCGTTGATGCTCGTCTTCGCGCGCGTCTGCGCGTCGACCCGCTTCACGATCACGGCACAGTATAGGCCGTATTTGCCGTCGGGGGAGGGAAGAGTTCCCGGAACG
Source organism: Burkholderiales bacterium (assembly GCA_036518595.1). Lineage (GTDB taxonomy): Bacteria > Pseudomonadota > Gammaproteobacteria > Burkholderiales > SG8-39 > VBDM01. The sequence continues at coordinate 2,712 of DATDMW010000094.1, read as the reverse complement.
ACGACGGATCCCGCGGGAACGCGGCCCTGCAGGATGCGGCCGGTCGCGCGATCGTAGATGCGCGTGCTCTGCCCGATGAAAACGCCCATCGACAGCACCGAGTTCTCCTCGACCACCACGCCCTCGACGACCTCGGAGCGCGCGCCGATGAAGCAGTTGTCCTCGATGATCGTGGGGTTCGCCTGAAGCGGCTCCAGCACGCCCCCGATCCCGACGCCGCCCGAGAGGTGCACGTTCTTGCCGATCTGCGCGCACGAGCCCACGGTCGCCCAGGTGTCGACCATCGTGCCCTCGTCGACGTAGGCGCCGACGTTCACGTACGAGGGCATCATGACGACGTTCTTCGCGATGTACGCGCCGCGGCGCGCCACCGCCGGCGGCACGACCCGGAAGCCGCCGCGCGCGAAGCGCTCGGCGTCGTAGCGCTCGAACTTGGTCGGCACCTTGTCGTAGAACTGCAGCGCGCCGGCGTGCACGGGACGGTTCTCCTCGAGCCGGAACGACAGCAGCACCGCCTTCTTCAGCCACTGGTGGGTGCGCCATTCGCCGCCCGTCTTCTCGGCGACGCGCAGCCGTCCCTGGTCCAGGGCTTCGAGGACCTGGCCGACCGCCTCGCCGACCTTCGCGGGAGCCGATCCCGGCGAGAGCTTCGCGCGGTCCTCCCAGGCCTGCTCGATGATGTTCTGCAGCTCGCTCATAGCGTCCTCGTGAATTCTACGACGCGCCGGACCGCCTCGACGCACTCGTCCATGTCGGCGACCAGGGCCATGCGGATCCGGCCTTCCCCGGGGTTGACGCCGCCCGAAGTCCGGGCGAGGTAGCTCCCGGGAAGAACGGTGACGTGCTGCTCGGCGTACAGCCGCCGCGCGAATTCGGTGTCGGAGATCGGCGTGCGGGCCCAGAGGTAGAACGCCGCATCGGGCCGCCCGACATCGAGAGCCTCGCCGACGATCGGCATGACGCGGTCGAATTTCTCGCGGTAGCGCGCCCGGTTGTCGCGCACGTGCGCCTCGTCGCGCCAGGCCGCGGCGCTCGCGTCCTGCACCGCGGCGCTCATCGCGCCGCCGTGATAGGTGCGATAGAGCAGGAACGACTTCAGGATCGCCGCATCCCCGGCGACGAAGCCCGAGCGCATCCCCGGAACGTTCGAGCGCTTCGACAGGCTCGAGAACACGACCAGGCGCTCGAAGCCGCGGCCGAGGCGGTGCGCGGCCTGGAGCGCGCCGAGCGGCGGCGCCGCCTCGTCGAAATAGATCTCGGAGTAGCACTCGTCGGATGCGATCACGATGCCGTGGCGGTCGGCAAGCGCGAAGATCTCGCGCCACTCCTCGAGGCCGGCGACATGGCCGGTCGGGTTGCCGGGCGAGCACACGTACAGGAGCTGCGCGCGCCGCAGCGTCTCCTCCGGGAGCGATCCGTAATCGGAGCGGAAGCCGCGCCCGGCGAGCGTGTTGACGTACACGGGCTGCGCCCCCGCGAGCAGCGCCGCGCCCTCGTAGATCTGGTAGAACGGATTCGGGCACAGGACCGCGGCGCCCGCGCGACCGGGGTCGATCACCGCCTGCGCGAACGCGAACAGCGCCTCGCGCGAGCCGTTGACGGGCAGGACCTCGGTCTTCCAGTCGACCGCCGGCAGCGCGTAGCGGCGCATCAGCCAGTCGGCGATCGCGCGGCGCAGGTCCTCGCCGCCGGCGGTGGGCGGGTACGCGGCGAGCTTGGCGAGGCTCGCCGTCAGCGCGCGCTTCACGAGCTCCGGCGTCGGATGGCGCGGCTCGCCGATGCCGAGGCTGATGTGCGCGACGCCGGCCGGCGGCGTCACGCCCTCGAACAGTCTGCGCAGCTTCTCGAACGGGTAGGGCTGGAGCAGCGCGAGGCGCGGATTCATCCCGCGCTCTCTCGATCGGGCAGCCCATCGAGCGCCACGGGCTCGGGCGCCTTCCAGCCCGGCTTGCGGTGCTCGGCGACCACGGTCGTATAGATTCCGCCGCGCACGAAGAAGCGCGCCGTCAGGCGCAGGTAGCGCGGCGCGATCGCGGCCACGAGGTCGTCGACGATGCGGTTCGTGACCACCTCGTGGAACGCGCCTTCGTCGCGGAACGACCAGATGTAGAGCTTGAGGCTCTTCAGCTCGACGCACGTCCGGTCGGGGACGTAGTCGAGGAAAAGCGTGGCGAAATCCGGCTGCCCTGTCTTCGGACAGAGACAGGTGAACTCGGGGATTCGCATGTGGATGCGGTAGTCGCGCCCGGGGTTCGGATTCGGGAACGTGTCAAGCGTTTTCGAGGGCTTCGAGGGCATCCACAAAACGGAATCGACGGAGGAAAATTGGTATTATAAGCGCCGCGCTATTGGACAACGCAGGCGCAAGAAAAGGGAGCAAGTGCGCCTCACTCAGATCAAGCTCGCTGGCTTCAAGTCGTTCGTCGATCCGACCTCCATCAGCATCCCCGGCCAGCTCGTCGGCGTCGTCGGCCCGAACGGCTGCGGCAAGTCGAACATCATGGACGCGGTGCGCTGGGTGCTCGGGGAGTCCCGGGCGGCGGCGCTGCGCGGCGACTCGATGCAGGACGTGATCTTCAACGGCACCAAGACCCGCAAGCCCGCTTCGCGTTCGTCGGTGGAATTGGTGTTCGACAACGCCGACCACCGGGCCGGCGGGCAGTGGGCGCAGTTCGCCGAGATCGCCGTCAAGCGCGTGTTGACGCGCGACGG
>DATDMW010000093.1:0-2567 GCA_036518595.1 Burkholderiales bacterium | reverse complement strand
GCTGCGCGGCGCCAAACACAAATGTCCGGCTTGCGGGGTTGGCGCACTTTATTGGCGATTCCTGAAGGTCTCTGACACCTGCCCGCATTGCGGCGAAGAGTTGCATCATCACCGCGCCGACGATGCGCCGCCTTATTTTACTGTCGTTATCGTCGGCCACATCGTGGTCGCTCTCGTGCTTTTGGTCGAGATGACGTACCGGCCGCCTCTCTGGGTGCATGCTGCGCTGTGGGGGCCGCTGACCATCATCCTTGCCCTCATCCTATTGCCGTCGGTCAAGGGCGGATTGATCGGGCTGCAATGGGCACTTCGCATGCATGGCTTCGATCCGAATGCGACCGAGGACGGTATCGAGCGCTTCGTCGTCCCCGAAGATGAGCAGGTCGTCGTCCCAGCGCGCCTCCCCCGCTCTTGACTTCAAGTCTTGATCGGGTAGGGTTCGCGCCAATTCGCTAGAGAGAGTTTTCCGAGATGGCCAAGCCCGTCACCCAAAAGATCAAGCTCGTGAGCTCAGCCGGCACGGGCTATTACTACGTGACCAAGAAGAACCCGCGCAATCAGACCGAGAAGCTCGTGTTCAAAAAATACGATCCGGTCGCGCGCAAGCACGTCGAGTTCAAAGAAGCCAAGATCAAATAGCGATTGGCTTGAGCTTTGGGCCGATTGGCGACGCACGCGTTGGACGCGCGGCCCATGCGCGCTTGCATCCAAAATTAGGTGGCCGGCCGAAACGCGGCGCTAACGAGGAGGCCACTCAACCGCGGTCCGGCCGGCCGAACCCTACGGACCCAGGAGATGCGGCGGACCTGAGCATTCCGCAGGGTTATCTCTGCTTCGAAGGAACCGAGTTGCGAACGCGTGGGCTTTGGCTCACGCAAGATCCCTCACCCCGATTGCCTCCACGTCCTGTCTTAGCTGGACAGTCAAACCATAAAACAGCCAAAGACGGAACGAAATCAACCCGCTTTCTTGGCTTAATACGATAAAATGCTAGGCAGTGTAAAGCCTTAAGGTTAAGCGCTCAGGTCCAACGTCAAGTCCGACCAGGCCCAAAAGAGGCCCTCAGCCAACGAATTTGCCTGGAATGATTCGCTTTCGGCCCAACGCAGCGCTCGCTGGCTAGCTGCTAAGCGGCGTCGGCTACAACCCGGTTGCGCCCGTCGCGCTTCGCGCAATAGAGCGCCTGATCGGCACGCTTCAAGATAAGCTCGGGGGTGTCGTCGGCGAATTCGAGCGCCGCCACACCGACGCTTGCCGTCACTTCCAGAGTCCCGATCCTCTCCCCGGCATAGAACGGAGCCGCGGCAATGCACTGGCGCAGGCGCTCGCCGACCAGATAGGCCTTGGCGAGGTCGGTATCCGGCATCACCACCACGAATTCCTCTCCGCCCAGCCGGCACGCGAGGTCGATGCCGCGAATATTGCGACGGACGCGGGAAGCAAACTCGCGCAGCACCGAGTCTCCCGCGTCATGGCCGTGGCTGTCGTTCACCGCCTTGAAATAGTCGATGTCGAGCAACAGCACCGAAAGCGGTTTGCCCCGTTGCGAGGACTCCTCGAACAAGGTCTTCAAATGGCTCGTCATGTAGCGCCGGTTGTGCAGCGCGGTGAGCGGGTCGAGAATCGCCATTTCGACGGTTTCCTCGAGCCTGGTGCGCAAATGATCGGTGTAGCGCTTGCGCTTCACCTGCGTGCGCACGCGCGCGAGCAGCTCGTTGGGGTCCACCGGGCGGACGATATAGTCGTTGACCCCCATGTCGAGACCCCGCAACAGGCGCGCGTCGTCGCCTGGCTCGATGATCATCATGATCGGCAGATGGCGCGTGCGATCGAGCGAGCGAACCTGTGAGCACAGCCTCAAGCCATCGGCATGCTCGAGGCTGAGACTGACGATCATGAGATCGAAATTGCCCTCGGGGAGACGCAGCAGAGCCCGCGCCGGGTCCGCCTCACGCTCGATATGATGTTCGGCGCCCAGCGTCTCGATGATGCGGTCGGCCGAGCGGTCACGGTCCTCGACGAGAAGAATGCGCCCGCCGCGCCCGAGCTGATCGAGCCTGATGCCCATAGTCGCGGCAAAACCCATCTGCTCCTCGGTCGAGGCGCGCATCAGCATCTCGTCGGTCAGCATCTTGAGACGCGCGAGATTCTTTACTCGCGTGATGAGCGCGATATCGTCGACCGGCTTGGTGAGGAAGTCGTCGGCTCCCGCCTCGAGCCCCTTCACGCGGTCTGACGGCTGATCGAGGGCGGTGACCATGATGACCGGGATGTGCTGAGTGCGGGTCTCCGCTTTCAACCTTCGGCAGACCTCGAAGCCGTCCATGCCCGGCATCATCACGTCGAGCAGGATGACGTCGGCGCGTTCGCGCGCGCAAATATGCAATGCCTCCGGACCGCTCCGCGCGGTCCGCACCTCGAAATAGTCGGCCGTCAGCCGCGCCTCGAGCAGCTTCACGTTGGCGTCGACGTCGTCAACCACAAGCACGCGGGCGGTCATAACTTGTTACCGTGTTATCGTGCGACGCCGATGAACTGGCGGACAGTATCGAGGAACATGGCGACCG
>DATDMW010000092.1:0-10221 GCA_036518595.1 Burkholderiales bacterium | reverse complement strand
GGGCGGTCGGACAATTCCGGCCACGGCGGCCCGGGCAATGGTCCGCGCGATGATTCGAGCGGCCGCGGCGGTCCCGGACCGTCGAGTGGATCCGGATCCTCGGGTGGATCCGGATCCTCGGGTGGCCCCGGACCGTCGGGGAGTTCCGGATCATCGGGCGGCTCCGGATCATCGGGCGGCTCCGGGCCATCGGGTGGTCCGGCGCTATCGAGCGGCGCGGCATCATCGGCGGCCCCCGTGTCATCGGCGGCCCCCGTGTCATCGGCCGGCTCCGCATCATCGGGTGGCGGGGCGCCGAATCAAGTGAACCGCGCCGCGATGCCCAATGGATCGGCGTCAGGCACTTCGACCAACAAGGTGCGTGCCGACCGGCCCGATCGCGCGGACCGTCCGGAACGCGCGGACCGGCCCGAGCGCGTCGAGCGGGTCGAGCGCGTAGAACGCGTGGAGCGCGTCGAGCGTCCGGAAACGATCGATCGTCACGGCGGACGCTGAACGCCCGAATGTAGCGGACATCACTGACTAAGAGCCGGCCGACCGGCCAAAATCCCTAACCCCCACCAGGAAAGAAGACGAACATGAGACGACATCTCGCACTCGCCGCGGCGCTGCTCGCGGCCTCCCCCTCGCCCGCGCTCGCGGCCGAAGGACTGACCACGCTCAGCGTGGGCGCCGACTACACGACCGGGAAGTACGGCGCCACCCAGAGCACGGACATCCTGTACATACCGTTCACGGGCAAATACGAGACCGGCCCGTGGACCGCGAAGCTCGTCGTGCCCTGGATCCACATCACGGGGCCGGGCAACGTCGTCGGAGCGCCCGGCGACACCGTCGTGATCAGCGGCGCCAGCACCGGCCGGCGCACCGAGTCGGGTCTCGGCGACGTCGTCGCGAGCGCCTTCTACAACGTGCTGAACGAGCGCAACGCGCCGGTCGGGCTCGACCTCGGCGGCAAGGTGAAGTTCGGAACGGCCGACGAGAACCGCGGCCTCGGCACCGGCAAGAACGACTACTCGCTGCAGGCCGACTTGTTCAAGCCGCTCGGCGCGCTGACGCCTTTCGGCTCGATCGGCTACCGCAAGTACGGCGATCCGGCCGGCGTCGACTTCAAGAACGTGGTCTACTGGTCGCTCGGCGCGTCGTACAAGATGTCGCAGCCGACGACCGTGGGCGTCGCCTATGATTTCCGCCCGGCCATCATCGACGGGGGCAGCCACGTGAGCGAGGGCACGTTCTTCGTCTCGCAGAAGCTCAACGCCGACTGGAAGGTCCAGCTCTACGCCGTAAAGGGCTTCTCGACGGGCAGCCCGGACTGGGGCGTGGGCGGGGTGCTCGCGTACAGCTACTAGCGGGTCACTCGGCCTTGATGTTCGCCGCCCGCACCACCGGGCGGTATCGCGCGAGCTCCGCGCGGATCCAGTCGGCCACCTGCTCGGGGCTGTTTCCGAGCGGGTCGACGCCCATGCCGACGAGCTTGTCGCGCACGTCGGGCAGGCGCACGATGCGCGCGACCTCCGCCGAGAGCTTCGCGACGATCGCGCGCGGCGTCCCCGCCGGCGCGAACAGGCCGATCCACAGCGACATGTCGTAGCCCGGAACGCCCGCCTCCGCGAGCGTCGGCAGGTCCGGCAATCCCGGCGCGCGCTTCGCCGACGTCACCGCGAGCGCGCGCAGACGGTCCGACTGCAGGTGGCCGGCGAGCGGCGGCGTGTCGACGATGGTGAGCTGCACGTCGCCCGCGAGCACGGCGTTGATCGACGCCGCGCTGCCCTTGTACGGGATGTGCCGGATGTCGGTGCCGGTCATCTGCTTGAACATCTCGGTCGCCACCTGGAACGACGTGGACCCCGCGCTGTAGTTCAGCTTGCCGGGGTTCTTGCGCGCGTGCGCGACCAGCTCGCGCACCGAGCGCGCGGGCACCGACGGATTCACCACCAGCACGAGCGGGAACACGCCCACCATGCTGATCGGCTCGAAGTCCTTGAGCGGATCGTACGGCAGCTTCGGATACAGGATCGGGTTGAGCGACATGCCGCCGGTCGCGTTGACGAGCAGCGTGTAGCCGTCGGCGGGCGACTTCGCGACCAGCTCGGCCGCGATGATCGACGCCGCCCCCGGGCGGTTCTCGACCACGACGGGCTCGCCCCAGTTCTCCTGCATCTTCGCGCCGAGCAGGCGCGCGATGATGTCGTTGCCGCCCCCCGGCGGAAAGCCGACCACGAAGCGGATCGGCTTCGAGGGCCACGATTGAGCGTGCGCCGCGGCGGCCGCGCACAGCGCGGCCACGCCGAGCCACCTTTTCACGAGGCGGATCATGCGCGGATTGTAGTCAATGCGCGCCGCACGCGGGCAGCATCAGCGCCTGCAGCACCTCGCCGGTGCGGCGGTCCTGCACGAACGCGGCGACGCCGGATTGCGCCGGGTCCGCCTCGGGGAGCAGGGGCAGCGTGCGCCGCTGCGCGATGCGGCCGTCCGCGCCGAAGGCGACCGGGCCGAGCCACTCGCGCACGACGAAGTCGTGCGCGAGGCGCCGGCCGCGGTTCTCGCCGGCACGCACGTCGCTCGCCAGCTTGTTCTCGTACGCGGCGACGTAGAGGCCCGTCTCGTCGCGGAGCGCCGCGTCGGCGAGCTCGGCACCGAGCTCGACGTCGGCTCCCGACGGACCGATGGAGCGGATCGTGAGGGCGAGCGCGGCGCGCGCCGGGCGCGCGTTGATCTGCGCGACCGTCTTCGCGAACTCGTCCGTCGCCCAGCCGCGGAAGTCGCGTCCCTGCAGCAGCACCTGCGGCGTGTATACGAAAGTGGCGCGGCCGAGCTTCGCGAGCTTGTGCTGGCGCGCCGAGAACTGGCGCTTGGCGTACGGGTCCTTCCAGCCGATGTAGTCCCAGTAATCGACGTGCAGCGCGAGCGGCACGACCTGGCTAGCGGTGTAGCCGCTCGCGAACAGCGACGACAGCCACCGGTCCGCGGGCGGACAGCTGTCGCAGCCCTCGGAAGTGTAGAGCTCGACCAGCGCCGCGGTGCGCGGCCCGCTGCGCGCCGAGCACTGCGGCGCGGCGGCGTTCGCGGCGCACGCGGCGACGAGGAGGCAGAGTCCGGCGAGCCTCGCGGCAGTCATGACCGCGATGATACCCGCACCGCGCCCGCCGCGACGGCGCGCTCCGATGAACCGCGCGGTAAACTGCGGCTTTCCGGCCCAGGGAGCCCGCTCGTGGAAACCGCGTACAAATGGATGGGAATCATCTTCGGAATCGGGATTCTGCTGATCGTGGTCGAGATCAACTTCGCGCGCAAGAAAAAAGAGGGCTTCACGCCCACCGACAAGAAGCGCGTGGTCGGGATCTTCTGGGTGTCGCTGTTCCTGGCGGGGCTGGTCGGCGCCCTGATCTGGGCGAGCGACTGAAGATCGAGGCGCGGCGATGACCCTGCGTCTCGGGGTCCTGGACCAGTCGCCCATCGTGAGCGGCCGCAGCCCGGCCGAGGCCGTCGCCGAGACGCTCGCGCTCGCGCGCCTCGCCGAGGACCTCGGATACGGCCGCTACTGGCTCGCCGAGCACCACGCGATCGCCGCGCTCGCCGACCCCTGTCCCGAGATCCTGCTCGCCCGGCTCGCCGCGGAGACCTCGCGCATGCGCGTGGGCACGGGCGGCGTGCTGCTGCCCTACTACAGCCCCTTCAAGGTCGCGGAAATTTTCCGCATGCTCGAGGCGCTCTACCCGGGGCGCATCGACCTCGGCATCGGGCGCGCCCCCGGAGGCGACCTGCGCACCGCGCAGGCGGTGGCCTACGGCGCCGGGATCTCGCCCGAGCATTTCCCGCGGCAGGTCGAGGACCTCGCCGGCTTCCTCGACGGCACGCTGCCCGCGGGCCATCCTTTCGCCGGCCTGAAGGCGCAGCCTGCGGGCGCGACCGCGCCCCAGATCTGGCTGCTCGGCTCGAGCGACTACAGCGGCGCCCTCGCGTCGCAGCTCGGGCTGCGCTTCGCGTTCGCGCACTTCATCAGCGCGCGCGGCGCGGGCGCGGTGATGCGCGACTACCGCGCGCAGTACCGGCCGTCGGCGCGCGAGCCGGAGCCCGCGTCGCTGCTGTGCGTCTTCGTGATCTGCGCCGCGACCGGCGCCGAGGCCGAGCGCCTCGCGGCGAGCATCGACCTGCGCCGGCTGCACATGGCGCGCGGCATCGACGCGCCGGTGCCGACCCTCGAGGAGGCCGCCGCGCACCGCTACACCGAGCAGGAGCGCGCCTACGTGCAGCAGCAGCGCGCGCGCCTCGTGCACGGCGACCCGGGCGCGGTGCGCGAGAAGCTCCTCGCGCTGCGCGAGGAGACGCAGGCCGACGAGCTCATGATCCTGTCGATCACCGGGGACTACGAGAGCCGGCGCGAGTCGTACCGGCTCGTGGCGAAAGCGATGCTCTGACCGCTAGAACCGCCAGGTGAGGCCGACGGAGATCAGGTCGATGTTGCCTTCGCCGGTCTTGTCCGGGTCCCCGACGTTGAGGGCACGCTCCCACTCGGCTCGGATGCCCATGGCGTTCGGCAGGCGATACTCCGCGCCGATACCGTATTTGCCATCGAACTCGGAACTCTTGCCGTTTGCAGAGACGGCCACCAGCGCTCCCGAGGTCGAGAGGTCGGTCTTGGTCGTCGTGTAGATGAGGCCGACCTTTGCGAAAAGGTCGAAACCGCCGACCGGCAGGATCCCGAGCGCGTCGAAATGGAAGCCGCTCGATTTAACCGTCGCGGTGGCCGAGCCGGCAGCAGGCGCGGTGACGTTGCGCGTGGCCGAGAACTTGCCGAAATCGGTGAAACCGCCCTCGAGCGCGAAGTTGCGGTTGAGCCTGTTGCCAGCGTAGAGCTTGAAGCCCGTGTCGGTTTCGTCCTTGGTCACGCTGCTCGCCGTCGCTCCGGCGACATCGACCGAGCTGTCGTCGATCTGGATCTTCGATTGCCCTAGCGATACGCCGCCGTACCACCCGGATTGAGCGCACGCCGCGGTCGACGCGAGCGCGAATGCAGCCGCGGCCAATGCCCTCGTGAGTATGCTTCTCATCGGACCCTCCGTTGTTCGTTGGCCTCCCTGAACCGACACTTCGACCGGGTCGGCGGGCCGAACGTTCAACGGAGTCCTAGCGCCGCACCCCCGGCGACTCGACCTTCAGTCCCTCCGCCCGCCACGCGAGGAAGAGCTCGAGGTCGAGGTACTCGGGCGCGCCGTAGGGCAGCATCTCGGCGCGCACGCCCGAGAGGCAGGCGCGCAGGCGGCGCTCTTCCGACCCGACGGTCTGCCATTCCATGCGGTACGCCGGGTAGGCGGTCGGGTGGCCCTGGCTCACGGTCTCGGCGAAGAGGCGCTTGCCCCAGTTCTCCTCGTGGCACTGCGCGCAGGCGAGGTTCATCTGGCCGCGGCGCCGGTAGTACGCGGCGCGGCCCGCCTCGAAGTGCGCGCGCGCGGGCCCGTCGATGCTGACGTGGATCGGAAGCCCGCGCGACTGGCTCGCGACGTAGGCCGTGATCGACAGCAGCTCGTCGGACTCGTGCTTGAACGGCTGCGCGCCCTGGTGCTCGACGCGGCAGGCGTTGATGCGGCTCTCGAGGTTGAAGAGGTGCCCCCGCGCCGCGTCGAACTTCGGGTACGAGGCGGCGACGCCGCGCATCGTCCGCGCGGCGTCCTGGTGGCAGTCGGCGCACGAGCGTCCCGCGGTCCCCGCGCGCTCGCTCCACATCTTCGCGCCGCGCTCGACCCAGAGCATCGCGGGATTGGCGAGATCGTCGGACTGCAGCGCGCGCAGGTCGGCGCCGAGGAAGTCGGTGCCGGGCTTGAGCCGCTCGAGCGGGAGCGCGCGCTCCTGCGCCGTCGCCCCGGCGCACAGCGCGAGCGCGGCGAGCGCCGCGACCGCGCGCAGCGCGATCATGCGACCACGACCGGCGCGCGCTCCGAGCCGCGCACGCCCTCGTCGTCGATCCACGAGAACTCGAGCACGCCGCTCGCCTCGGCGACGGTGTAGAACTGGATGTAGGGATTGGCCGCGATCCCCGAGGACAGGTCGGCGCGGAACACCTCGACGCCGTTGTAGCGGCACGAGAGCTCGCGGATCACGTTGCGCTTGATCGGGTGGCCGACCTCGTCGTGGCGGTAGCCGGTCTCCATCGGGTGCTGGATGATGATCCGCACCGGCATCGGCTCGCCGCGCTTCGCCTGCGGGGGCACCTGGATGCGCGCGGCCATCTCAGCTCTCGTCCAGGCAGGCGGAGAGCGTCACCACCACCGACGCCGATCCGGCCCAGAACGAGCCGTCGGACATCTCCGCGAGCGCGATGATCTTCTGGCTTCCCGCGAGGCGTATGCGCGAGTCGATCTCGGCGCGCCCGCTTTTCGGCCCGAGATAGAAAGCCGCCATGTGCCGCACCGGGTTGCGCTCGGAGAACAGGTGCACCGCGCGCACGTGGTCCTGGACCGTCATGGGGCTCTCGACCGTGAGCTTCATCGCCACCGAGTTGCCGTTGTCGGCGAGCGGCGGCAGCTCGAGCTTCACCCGCCCGGCGCGGATCGGGGCGCCTTTCGTGACCGACTGGACGTCGGGGTCCCTGAGGTCGATCGGCGCGATCGGGTTGTCCTGCGCGCGCAGCGCGCCGGGCGCGAGCGCGAGCGAGGCCGCGGCGGCGATGAACTCGCGGCGCTTCACCGCTTCGCCTCGCGCAGCGTCTGCAGGTAGGCGACGACGTCCTCGACCTGCCGCGCGTCGAGGATCGGCTTGCCGCGGTAGCCGGTCGCGACGTCGTAGAGGCCTTCGGTGCGGTAGTACGCGGGCATGGGCGTCCTCGGATCGATCCGGCTCTGGTCGACCACGCGCAGGCGCAACTGCCCCGCGGAAAGCCGCGCGCCGACGCCCGCGAGCGGCGGGCCGATGTCGCCCATGAAGCGCGGCTCGGGCTCCGGGAACGCGTGGCAGAGCACGCAGCCGCCGACCGAGCGGTCGAGCACGATTTTCCGACCGCGCGCCGCGTCGCCCGGTTCCCGGACGAGCGGCGCGCGGATCGAGTCTCCCTCGACCTTGTACTTCACCAGGCCTTCGGCCTGCGCGGGCGCCGCGGCGAACGAAAAAGCGGCGAGCGCCCCGAGAATCAACCGCTTCGCCTTGCTCAAGCCATCGAGATCCCTTGGTCCTTGAGCGGGAGCGTCCGGATGCGCTTGCCGGTCGCGGCGTAGATCGCATTGCACACGGCGGGCGCGATCGACGCCTGGCCGGGCTCGCCGACGCCGCCCCAGAACCCGCCCGAAGGCGCCAGGACCACCTCGACCTTCGGCATCTCGCGCAGCCGCATCATGCGGTAGTCGTGAAAGTTCGACTGCTCGACGCGCCCGTCCTTGATGGTGATCTCGCCCCAGAACATCGCGGTCAGCATGAACACGGCCGAGCCCTGCATCTGCGCGACGACGTTGTCGGGGTTCACCGCGTAGCCCGGGTCGATGCCGAGCACCAGCCGGTGGATCTTCACCACGCCCTTGTCGTTCACCGAAAGCTCGGCCACGGCCGACGTGTAGCTGCCGTAGGCCTCGGTCTCGGCGATGCCGCGGAACACGCCCGCGGGCAGCGGGCTGCCCCAGTTCGCGGCCTTCGCGGTCGCCTCGAGGATGCCGAGGTCCTTCGGCGCGTCCTTGAGCAGCGCGCGGCGGAACTCGAACGGGTCCTTGCCCGCCGCGAGCGCGAGCTCGTCCATGAACGACTCGCGAACGAACGGGTTCTGCGAGTGCCCCACCGTGCGCCAGAAGCCGACCGGCACGTGCGCATTGCGCTGCGCGTACTCGACGCGGATGTTCGGGATCGCGTGCGGGATGTCGAAGATCGACGCCACCGCCTGCGGGTCCACGCCCTCGGCGGGCGCGAGCGGCGGCTTGAGCGGCAGCTTCGTCAGCGTCGTGATGATCGAGGTCGACGACACGCGCGAGTACCACGCGACCGGGTTGCCGCTCGCGTCGAGCGCGCCCTTCATGCGCACCAGGCTCGCGGGGCGATAGAGGTCGTGCTGCGTGTCCTCCTCGCGGCTCCACAGCGTCTTGATCGGCGTGCCTTCCATGGTCTTCGCCACGGCGACGCCGATGCGCACGAAGTCCTGACCGCCGCCGCGCCGGCCGAAGCCGCCGCCGAGCTGCATCGGGTGCACCATGACCGCGTCGAGCGGGACGCCCGCGGTCGCGGCCGCCGTGGCGAGGGACGCCTCGGCGTTCTGCGTCGGCACCCAGACCTCGACCTTGCCGTCCTTGATCAGCACCGTGCAGTTCTGCGGCTCGAGCGTCGAGTGGGCGAGGTAGGGCGTGAAGTACTCGGCCTCGAGCACCTTGCCGCCGGAGCCGAGCGCCTGGTCGACGTCGCCGACCTTGCGCGCGACGGCGATGTCCTGCGTCGCGTCGAGGCCGGCGCGGTAGAAGTCCATCAGGCTCGCGCTCGAGACGTTGCCGTTGTTGCCGGTGTCCCAGTCGACCTGGACGAGCTTGAGCGCTTCCTTCGCGCGCCACCAGTTGTCGGCGATCACCGCGACGAAGGTGTCGAGGTTGACCACCTTCTTCACGCCGCGGCGGCCTTCGGCCTTCGAGGCGTCCATCGAGCGGACCTTGCCGCCGAACACCGGGGACTGCGCGACCGCGGCGTAGAGCATGCCCTTCATCTGCACGTCGATGCCGTAGCGCTGCCTGCCCATCGCCGTGTCGGGGATGTCGACGCGCTTCTGCGGCTTGCCGGCGATCTTCCACTCCTTCGGGTCCTTCAGCTTCACGTCCTTCGGCGGCTCGATCTTCGCCGCGTCGTTCGCGAGCTTGCCGTAGGAGAGCTTGCGGCCGCTCGAGTGCGTCACCACGCCGTTCGACGCCTTGCACTCGGCGGCGGGCACGTCCCATTTCTGCGCCGCGGCGGCGATCAGCATCTCGCGCGCGGTGGCGCCCGCCTTGCGCAGGTACTCCTGCGAGTTGCGGATGGTGCGCGAGCCGACCGAGGCCATGTCGCCCCAGGCGCGCTTGTGGCGCAGGTTGTCGCTCGCGAGGACCTGCTCGATGCGCACCTTGCTCCAGTCGCACTCGAGCTCCTCGGCGACCAGCATCGGCGCCGAGGTCTTGCTGCCCTGCCCCATCTCGGCGCGGGCGTAGCGGATGACGATCGTCTCGTCGGGCCGCACCACGACCCAGCCGTTGATCTCGGCGCCTTTGCCCTGCGCGAGCGCCGACGGCACGTGGAAGCCGACCGCGAGCCCGCCGCCGACGGCGGCCGACTGCTTGAGGAACGTCCTGCGGGAAGAAGCGAACTTGATGGTCATGGTCTGCTCCTTACGCCTTCACCGGCTTCTTCGCGCCGCGCCCGGATTTCGCCGCGGCGTGGATCGCCTCGCGCATGCGCGCGTACGTGCCGCAGCGGCAGATGTTGGTCATCGCTTCGTCGATGTCCTTGTCGCTGGGGTTCGGGTTCTTCTTGAGCAGCGCCGCGGCGACCAGCATCTGGCCGCCCTGGCAGTAGCCGCACTGGGGCACCTGGTGCTCGATCCACGCGGCCTGCACGGGGTGCGGCTTGCCGTTCGCCGACAGGCCCTCGATCGTCGTGATGCGCTTGCCCGCCGCGGCCGAGACCGGGAACGAGCACGAGCGCACCGGCTCGCCGTTCACGTGCACGGTGCACGCTCCGCATTGCGCGATACCGCAACCGAACTTGGGGCCCTTGACGTCGAGCACGTCGCGCAGCACCCACAGCAGCGGCATCTCCGGCTCGACGTCGGCCGAGCGCGGCTTGCCGTTGACGGTCAGTTTGATCATGGGAGATCCTCCTCGAGGCTGGATTGAGTGAGCTTCCGGATATTAATCCAGAAAGAAGTCGGGCAGCAGCCGGGCCTTTCCGGGCACGAGCGCGTAGCGCTCGAGGTCGGTCACCCCCTCGGCCGCCAGCACCTCGTCGTCGACATAGAAATTACCGGTGTGCCGGCGGCTGTCGCGGTTCAGGATAATGTAAGCCGCGTCGGCGACGATCTCCGGCCGGCGGCAGTTCTCGGGCTTCACCAGCCCCCCGAGCATGGCGATCGCAGCCGTCTGGATCACAGTGCGCGGCCACAGCGCGTTCACCGCGACGCCGTCGGCGCGGAACTCCTCGGCCATGCCGAGCACGCACATGCTCATGCCGTACTTCGCGATGGTGTACGCGACGTGGTTCGCGAACCAGCGCTTCTCCATCGAGAGCGGG
>DATDMW010000091.1:0-7484 GCA_036518595.1 Burkholderiales bacterium | reverse complement strand
TCGCAGGTCGGGCAGGCCGGCAAGGACGTGATCTGGGTGCCGACGCCCGACGAAGTGGTCCAGCGCATGCTCCGGATGGCGCAGGTCACCGCGAACGACTACGTGATCGACCTCGGCGCCGGCGACGGCAAGATCGCGATCGCGGCGGCGAAGAAATTCGGCGCGCGCTCCTACGGCGTCGAGTACAACCCCGACATGGCGAAGTTCGCGCAGACCAACGCGCAGAAGGCGGGCGTCGCGGGCAAGGCGACGATCATCAACGGCGACATCTTCGCGACCGACTTCAGCAAGGCGACCGTCATCACCATGTACCTGCTGCCGTCGCTCAACATCAAGCTGCGGCCGACGATCCTGCAGATGCGCCCCGGCACGCGCGTGGTCTCGCACTCGTTCACCATGGACGACTGGATGCCCGACGAGACCTCGAGCATCTCGGGCCGCCAGGCGTACTTCTGGATCGTCCCGGCGAACGTCAGCGGCAAGTGGAGCGTCGAGCTGACCGGGGGCGCGAGCGAGAAGGTCGACCTCGTCCTCGACCAGCGCTTCCAGAAGATCGAGGGGTGGGCGCAGCTCGGCCAGGTGCAGGCGGGGCTGCGCGACCCGATGCTGCGCGGCTCCGAGATCTACTTCATGTACGTCGACCCGGCCGGGGTGAAGCGCAACTTCGCCGGCCGCGTCGACGGCGGCCACATGGAGGGCTCGTTCCGCGGCGACAACGGCAGCGAAGGCCGCTGGACTGCGACGCGGCGCTGACTCACATCGTCTAGGCGCTACTGCTTCGGGGGGGTCGCCTCGGTGACCGCGTTGCGGTCCACCAGCGTGATCTCCGTGCGGCGGTTCTTCTGCCGGCCCTCGGGCGTGTCGTTCTCGCTGATCGGCTGGTACTCGGCGCGTCCCGACGCGATCATGCGCTCGGGCGGGACGCCCACGTCCTGCAGGAAGCGCACGACCGTCGTCGCGCGCGCGACCGAGAGCTCCCAGTTCGAGGCGAAGCGCTTCTGCAGCCCCTTCGTGATCGGGATGTTGTCGGTGTGGCCGACGACGCGGATCACCTTGTCCTCGTAGCCCTTCAGCGCCTCGCCGACCTTCTTCAGCACCGCCTTGCCCGACTCCTTGAGATCGGCGCGGCCCGAGTCGAACAGCAGCTGCTCGGCCACATCGACAGTCAGCATGTCCTTGTACTGGCGCACCTGCAGCTGGCCCTTCTTCACCTCCTCGGTGAGGTTCTGGATCAGCGAGTCGTACTGCGACGCCTTCTGCTTGCTCGCGCTCTCGAGCTGCGCCTTCTGCTGCTCGAGCGCCTGGATCTGGCGGCGCAGGTCCGCCTCCTGATCGGAGAGCGAGACCTTGTCGCGCTCGAGGTCGGCCTTCTGCGACTGCAGCGCCTGCACCTGCGTCTCGAGCGTGCCGCGCTGCGACTGCAGCCCCTGGATCTCCTTGTTCTTCGCCGCCTGCATCTCGTCGAACGTTCCCTGGCTGACGCAGCCCGCGGCCGCGAGAGCGGCCAATGCCACAAGCGATCCGGTCTTCTTCATTGGTTGTCTCCAGACGTACGTGGAGATTCCACTATATATTATTCGTCCGCAGCGATAGGAGTCTCCCGGGAGCGACACCCATGGCCAAAGTCACGAAGAGCGACGCCGAGTGGCGCGCGCAGCTCACGCCCATGCAGTACAACGTCACCCGCAGGAAGGGCACCGAGCATGCCTTCACCGGCGAGTACTGGGACGAGAAGGCGGCGGGCACGTACCGCTGCGTCTGCTGCGGCACGCCGCTGTTCGCGTCGGACGCGAAGTTCGACTCGGGCACCGGCTGGCCCTCGTACTGGCAGCCCGTCGACCCCGCGAGCGTGAGGACCGAGGAGGACAGCTCCTGGTTCATGAAGCGCACCGAGGTGCTGTGCGCGAACTGCGACGCGCACCTCGGGCACCTCTTCGACGACGGGCCGAAGCCCACGGGCCTGCGCTACTGCATCAACTCCGCGTCGCTGAAATTCGACAAGAAGTAAGCGCGGCTCGACGGGCTCGGCGCGGACGGCCCGAGGCGGCCGGTTATAATCGCGGGATGAAGCTGCTCTTCGACCTCTTTCCGGTCGCCCTCTTCTTCATCGCGTTCAAGTTCTCCGACATCTACGTCGCGACGGCGGTCGCGATCGCCGCGAGCCTTGCGCAGATCGGCTGGCTGAAGCTGCGCCGGCGCAAGGTCGACACCATGCTCTGGGTGAGCCTGGCGATCATCGTCGTATTCGGCGGGGCGACGCTGCTGCTCCGCGACGAGACCTTCATCAAGTGGAAGCCGACCGTCCTGTACTGGTCGTTCGCCGTCGCGCTCGCGGCGTCGCAGCTCGGCTTCCGGCGCAATCTCATGCGCACCGTGCTGGACGAGCAGGTTCGGATGCCGGAATTCGCCTGGAGCCGGCTCAACTGGAGCTGGGTCGGTTTCTTCGCGTTCATGGGCGCGGCGAACCTGTACGTCGCGTTCTCGTTCTCGGAGCGCTATTGCTCGAAGGTATTGGACGCGGCCGGAAGAGCCCGCTGCGTCGACGACGTATGGGTGAACATCAAGACGATCGGCGGCACCGGGATGCTGTTCGCTTTCATCGTTCTCCAGGCGATCTATCTCTCCCGCTACATCGAGGAGAAGCCCAAGGCGGGCGACGCCCGGTGATGAGCGCCGCCATCGATCTCGCCGCGACGATCCGCCAGCGGCTCGCCGCGCTCGAGCCGGCCGCGCTGGAGCTCATGGACGAGTCGGGCCGCCACGTCGGCCACGAGGGCGCGAAAAGCGGCGGCAGCCATTTCCGCCTGACGATCGTGTCGGCACGATTCGCGGGCGTGGCGACCCGCGAGCGTCATCGCATGGTCTATGCGGCGCTCGGCGAGCTGATGGGACGCGAGATCCACGCGCTCGCCATCGCCGCCCGCGCGCCCGATGAGTTATGATTCGGCCCATTCCCGCGCCCCGCGCGCCGGCTTTCTCCAAAGGAATCCCTATGCTCGCTCGCCTCGCCGTTATCCTGTCGGTCGCGCTGCTTCCCGCCGCCGCCTGGTCCCAGTCGGACAACGGAGACGCGCATCCCGCGCCGCCTCCATCGCCGGCCGCGAAAGCCGCGGCTGCGAAAGCGGCTGCGAAGGCTCAAGCGGCCAAGCCGGTCACGGTAAACGGCCGCCCGATCCCGAAGGCGCGCGTCGACTTCTTCGTCAAGCAGCAGGCCGCGCAGGGCCTGCCCGACAACCCTCAGACGCGCAACCTCGTGATCGACAACCTGATCAGCCAGGAGGTCGTCGCGCAGGAAGCCGAGAAGAAGGGCTTCGCCAAGTCGTCGGACTTCAGGACCGAGATGGACCTCTATCGCCAGCGACTGCTGATCCGCGCCTTCGTCCAGGACCATTTCAAGCAGCACCCGATCAAGGACGACGACCTGCTCGCCGAGTACAACAAGGTCAAGGCCTCCCGCGGCGGCGACAAGGAGTACAAGGCGCGCCACATCCTGGTCGACACCGAGTCGCAGGCCAAGGACATCGTCGCGCAGCTCAAGAAAGGCGCGAAGTTCGAGGACCTCGCCAAGCAGTCGAAGGACACGGGCTCCAAGGACAAGGGCGGCGACCTCGACTGGAACACGCCCGGGACCTTCGTCAAGCCCTTCGCCGACGCGATGACGAAGCTCGAGAAGGGCAAGTACACCGAGACCCCGGTGCAGACCCAGTACGGCTGGCACGTGATCCAGCTCGAGGACGTGCGCGAGGCGTCGTTCCCCGCCTTCAACGACGTCAAGCCGCAGATCATGGCGCGGCTGCAGGAGCAGGAAGTGCAGAAGCTGGTGAGCGATCTCCGCGCGAAGGCGAAGATCGAGTAAGGCGGCTCTAGCGCGTCGCCAGACGCGGCTTGGGGTCCGAGGCCGGGCGCTCGGCGCGCGAGAGCATCTGCGCGGTCGCGAACTCCCGCGGGTCGAGCCGGCCGTCCTTGTTGGCGTCGGCCCGGCGGAAAGTCCTCAGCACCTCGGGATCCTTCAGCGCCTCCAGGCGCGATATGGTCCCGTCGCCGTCGGCATCGAGCTTCGCGAACTCCGCGGAGAGCGCCGGCGTGTCGGCGACCGCCTGCATCCGCGCCGGCGCGGCGTGCAGACTCGGGTTGCCGGCCGCGGCGGCGACGAAGAACAGCAGGAGCGAAGGCAGGTCCGACATGCGATACAGCATGTCGGCTGCGTGTGACGGCAGCGCCGCCGCGGCACCGCCCTGCGCTAGGTCGTGCGGCGCATCAAATCGTGCACTTTGTCACGCGACGGCCTTGCGCGCGTTACGGAACATGCGCATCCACGGACCGTCCTCGCCCCAGTTTCCCGGGTGCCACGAGTGCTGCACCGTCCGGAAGACGCGCTCCGGATGGGGCATGAGGATGGTGAAGCGCCCGTCCTCGGTCGTGAACCCCGTGGCTCCGCCCGCCGATCCGCCCGGGTTCGCGGGATAAAGCTCGGCGGGCCGCCCGCGATTGTCAACATAGCGCAGCGCGACCAGCGCGCGCGCGCGGGCCTCCTCGGAGTCGAAGGCCGCGCGCCCTTCGCCGTGCGCGGTCGCGATCGGCATGCGGCTGCCCGCCATCCCCGAGAAGAACAGCGACGGGCTCGCCGTCACCTCGACCATGACGAAGCGCGCCTCGAACTGCTCCGAGCGGTTCTTGAGAAAGCGCGGCCAGTGCTGCGCGCCCGGCACCAACTCGCGCAGGTTGCTCATCATCTGGCAGCCGTTGCACACGCCGAGCGCGAAGCTGTCGCGCCGGGCGAAAAAGGCGGCGAACTCGTCGCGCGCGCGCGCGTTGAACAGGATCGCCTTCGCCCAGCCGGCGCCCGCGCCGAGCACGTCGCCGTAGGAGAAGCCGCCGCCCGCCACCACGCCCTTGAACTCGGCGAGCGGCGTGCGCGCGGCGAGGATGTCGCTCATGTGCACGTCGTGCGCCTCGAAGCCCGCGCGGTCGAACGCCGCCGCCATCTCGACCTGGCCATTCACGCCCTGCTCGCGCAGGATCGCGACCCGCGGCCGCGCGCCGCGGCCGATATAAGGCGCCGCCACGTCCTCGGCCGGGTCGAAGCTGAGCGACGCCGAGAGGCCGGGGTCCGACGCGTCGGCGAGGCGCTCGTGCTCCTCGCGCGCGCACTGCGGGTTGTCGCGCAGCTGTTGCATGCGGAAGGTGACCTCGGACCACGCCCGCTCGAGCTCGGCGCGCGGGGCGGCGAAGAGCGGCTTCGCGTTGCGCACCACGCGCACTTCGTCGCGCGCGTTCGGCGCGCCGACGACTTGAGCGTCGAGGCCCGCGAGGCGCTCGAGCACCCGGTTGCGGTCCGCGGCGCGCACCTGGATCAGCATCCCGAGCTCCTCGGCGAACAACGCCGCCAGCACGCGCTCGCGGTCCCGGCCGTAGAGCACCTCGGGCCGGCGCTCGGCGCCCTCGACGTCGTGCGCGAGCGCGTCGTAGGCGAGCAGGTCGACGTTGAGCGTGACTCCGGCGTGCCCGGCGAACGCCATCTCGCACGCGGCCGCGAACAGGCCGCCGTCGGAGCGGTCGTGGTACGCGAGCACCAGTCCGTCGCGGTTGAGCGCCTGGATCGCGGCGAAGGCGTTCTTGAGCGCGGCCGGATCGTCCAGGTCGGGCGCCTCGTCGCCGGTCTGGCCGTAGACCTGGGCGAGGATCGACGCGCCCAGGCGGTTGCGCCCGCGGCCGAGGTCCACCAGGATCAGCACGGTCTCGCCGCAATCGGTGCGCAGCTGCGGCGTGAGCGTGCGGCGCGCGTCCTCGCAGGGCGCGAACGCCGAGACGATGAGCGACAGCGGCGCGACCACCTCGCGCTCGGCTCCGCCCTCGCGCCAGGTCGTGCGCATCGATAGCGAATCCTTGCCGACGGGGATCGAGATGCCGAGCGCCGGGCACAGCTCGAGGGCGACCGCGCGCACCGTATCGAAAAGCGCCGCGTCCTCGCCTTCGACGCCGGCGGCGGCCATCCAGTTGGCCGAGAGCTTGACGCGGCCGAGATCGGGAACCGCCGCCGCGGCGAGGTTGGTCAGCGCCTCGCCCACCGCCATCCGCCCCGAGGCCTCGGGCGAGATCACCGCGATCGGCGTGCGCTCGCCCATCGCGAACGCCTCGCCGCGCGTCTCGCGGAAGCCCGCGAGCGTGACCGCGCAGTCGGCGACCGGGACCTGCCACGGGCCGACGAAGGGATCGCGCGCGCACAGGCCGCCGACCGTGCGGTCGCCGATAGCGACGAGGAAGGTCTTGTTGGCGACCGTCGGCGCGCGCAGCACGCGCAGGCACGCCTCGCGCAGGTCGACGTCGCCGAGATCGAGCGCGGCGAGCTCCGGGCGCTTGCGCCGGACGTTGCGCGTCATCTTCGGCGGCTTGCCGAGGAGCACCGAGAGATCCATGTCGACCGGCGCGTTGTCGAAGCGCGGGTCCTTCACCTCGAGTCGCCCGTCGTTCGTCGCGGCGCCGAGGACCGCGAACGGGCAGCGCTCGCGCTCGCAGAGCGCGCGAAACCGGTCGAGCGACTCCGGCGCGATCGCCAGCACGTAGCGCTCCTGCGCCTCGTTGCACCAGACCTCGCGCGGCGTCATGCCGGGCTCCTCGTTCGGCACCGCGCGCAGGTCGACGCGGCCGCCGCGGCCCGCGCCGTGGACGATCTCCGGCACGGCGTTCGAGAGCCCGCCCGCCCCGACGTCGTGGATCGACAGGATCGGGTTCGCCGCGCCGAGCTGCCAGCAGCGGTCGATCACCTCCTGCGCGCGCCGCTCGATCTCGGCGTTGCCGCGCTGAACCGAGTCGAAGTCGAGCTCCTCGGTGTTCGCGCCGGTATCCATGCTCGAGGCGGCGCCGCCACCCATCCCGATCAGCATGCCGGGGCCGCCGAGATGGACGATCAGCGCGCCGGCCGGAACCGCGGCCTTCTTGGCGTTCTCCGCCGTGACGCTGCCGATCCCGCCCGCGATCATGATCGGCTTGTGGTAGCCGCGCTCGATGCCGCCGACGCTCGCCTCGTAGGTGCGGAAATAGCCGGCGAGATTGGGGCGCCCGAACTCGTTGTTGAAGGCCGCCGCGCCGATCGGCCCGTCGAGCATGATGGCGAGCGCCGAGGCGATGCGGCCCGGCTTGCCGACCGTGCGCTCCCACGGCTGCTCGTATCCCGGGATGCGCAGGTGCGACACCGAGAAGCCGCACAGGCCCGCCTTCGGCTTGCCGCCGCGCCCGGTCGCGCCTTCGTCGCGGATCTCGCCGCCCGACCCCGTCGCCGCGCCCGGGAACGGCGAGATCGCGGTCGGGTGGTTGTGCGTCTCGCACTTCATCAGCGTGTGCACGTCCTGCTCGCGGTACGCGTAGCGGCCGTCGGCGTCGGGGTGGAACGAGGCGGCCGCTCCGCCCTCCATCACCGCGGCGTTGTCGGAGTACGCGACCACGGTGCCCTGCGGGCTGCGCGCGTGCGTGGCGCGGATCATGCC
>DATDMW010000090.1:0-4545 GCA_036518595.1 Burkholderiales bacterium | reverse complement strand
ATAGCGCTCGGGCGACTGCGCGCCGAGATCGAGGTGGTCGAAGACGCCGACGTCCACCGCTACGCTTTCGGGGGCCAGATGCCCGCGCGCTCCAGCGCGGCCATCGACTCGCTCGTGAACTCGGCGCTTGGACCGTCGCCGCCGATGATGAACATGAGAATCGACGGCTTGTTCTTCGGGCCTTTCGTGACGTTCATGA
Source organism: Burkholderiales bacterium (assembly GCA_036518595.1). Classification (GTDB taxonomy): domain Bacteria; phylum Pseudomonadota; class Gammaproteobacteria; order Burkholderiales; family SG8-39; genus VBDM01. The sequence goes on along the minus strand of DATDMW010000090.1, from coordinate 4,346 downwards.
AGCGCCGCGACGCGCCCGCCGGGAACGAGATCACGTCGAGCGGCTTCAGGTCCACGTGCTCGAGCCTGCCTTTCTCGTTCTCCCAGCTCGCGCGCCAGGTGCCGGTGATCGCGATGAAGGTCTCGTTGGTGTCGTGGTTGTGCAGCATCGGCCCCCTGCCCGGCAGCGCCTTGCAGTAGCCGAGGTTGAAGCCCTCGGAGATCTTGATCGCAGCCATGCGCGCGGCCTGCTCGCCGACGGGCGACTGCATGCCTTCGCGCTCGACCGCGGGCGGCTGGAAGCCGATGACGTTGTAGAGCGTGCGCTCGCAGCCCGGCATCTTCGAGTCGGGCAGCCCGCCGTCGAAGCCCTTCAGCTTCGAGAAGCGCGCGACGCGCTTCATCATGTCGGCGCGCGAGACGCGGATGCGAGGCAGCGTTTCCCGGTAGCTCATGATGGTCTCCTCGATGCGGGCATAATACGTCACTGAAGGACGATCCATGAAAGCCCCGCGATTCGCCTACGCGCGACCCTCGAGCGTCGCCGAGACCCTGGCGCTGCTCGCGCAGCACAAGGGCGACGCCCGCGTGCTCGCGGGCGGGCAGAGCCTCGTCCCGATGCTCAATTTCCGGGTGGCCGCTCCCGCGGTCCTGGTCGACATCAACCGCGTCGCGGGACTCTCGGGGATCGACGTGGCGAAGGACCGTGTGCGCATCGGCGCCATGACGCGCCACACCGAGATCGAGCGCTCGCCCGCGATCGCGCGTCACCTTCCGCTGCTCGCCGAGGCGATCGCGCACGTCGCGCATCCCGCGGTGCGCAACCGCGGCACCTTCGGCGGCAGCTGCGCGCTCGCCGACCCGGCGGCCGAGCTGCCCGCGTGCGCGCTCGCGCTCGGAGGCACTTTCGTCGTCGCGGGCCCCCGCGGCGAGCGCCGCGTGCCGGCGGCCGAGTTCTTCACCGGCCTGTACGCGACCGCGCTCGATCCCCGGGAGCTGCTCGTCGCGGCGGAATTTCCGCTGCCCGCGCCGGGCGCCGTTTCCGCGTTCGGCGAGCTCGCGCGCCGGCACGGCGACTACGCCCTCGTCGGCGTCGCCGCGCACGCGCTCGCGCGCGGCGGCGCGCTGCACGACGCGCGCGTCGTGTTCTTCGGCGTCGGCGACAAGCCGGTGCGCGCCGCGAGGATCGAGCGCGCGCTCGAAGGGCGCGCCGCGGACGCGCGCGCGATCGCCGGCGCGCTCGAGCAGCTCGACGCCGACCTCGCGCCGCGCGCCGACCTGCACGCGTCGGCGCCGACCAAGCGTCACCTGGCGAAGGTGCTCGCGGGCCGCGTGCTCGCGCGACTGCCCGGAGCGGCCGCATGAGCGCGCCGGCCGCAGTGCCCGTTGAGGTGCTCGAGATTGCGCTGACCGTGAACGGCGAGCGCGTGACGCGCAGCGTCCCGGTGCGCCTGAACCTGGCCGACTTTCTCAGGAACGAGCTGCAGCTGACCGGCACCCACGTCGGCTGCGAGCACGGCGTGTGCGGCGCCTGCACCGTGCGCGTCGACGGCGAGATCGCGCGCGGCTGCCTGATGTTCGCGGTGCAGGCCGACGGCTGCCGCGTGGATACGATCGAGGGGCTGTCCGACTCGCGCGAGATCGAGGAGCTGCAGAGCGCCTTCGTCCTCACCAACGCGCTGCAATGCGGCTTCTGCACGCCGGGCGTGCTGATGGCGGCACAGGCGCTGCTGCGCGACGAGCCGAGCCCATCGCGCGAGCGCATCCGCGAATACCTCTCGGGCAACTACTGCCGCTGCACCGGCTACCAGGCGATCGTCGACGCGGTCGAGGCGGTGGGGAAGGCGCGCGCATCTCGACGAGGAAGCGGGGGCAAATGAGCGACTTCGACGACATCGCGCGCGGGCTGAACTTCGACGGCCCGAACAGCTACATCGGCCGCTCGGTGACGCGCCCGAACGCGCGGCGCCTCGCGCAGGGGCGCGGGCAGTTCGTCGACGACGTGATGCTGGCGCGCACCGCGCACGTCGCCTACGCGCGCTCGCCGCACGCGCACGCGCGGATCGCGGCGATCGACAAGACGAAGGCGTCGGCGATGCCGGGGGTGATCCGGATCGCGACCGGCGCCGAGATCGCGCTGGTGTGCAAGCCTTACGTCGGCGTGCTCACGCACCTCGCCGGCATGCGCTCGCCGCCGCAGCATCCGCTCGCGGTCGACGTCGCGCGCTGGCAGGGCGAGCCCGTCGTCGCGGTGGTCGCGAACACGCGCGCCGAGGCCGAGGACGCGGCCGAGGCGGTGGATATCGAGTACGAGGAGCTCCCCGCCGCGCTCGATGCCGAGCGCGCGCTCGACCCGGACGCGGTCGTCATCCACCGGGAATTCGGCTCGAACCTGTGCTTCCAGCGCACCGTCGACACGGGCGGCGTCGAGGCGGCGATGGCCGCGGCGCACGTGGTGGTCGAGGACACGCTCGTCTTCGCCCGCCACACCGGCGTCACCAACGAGCCGCGCTCCATCCTCGCCGACTACAACCGCGCCGACGAGACGCTCACGGTGTACCACTCGGGGCAGTCGCCGCACATGATGCAGGGGATCATCGCGAGCCGGCTGTCGCTCGACGAGCACCGCGTGCGCATCGTGTGCCGCGACGTCGGCGGCTCGTTCGGCATCAAGATCCACACCTACGGCGACGAGATCGCGGCGTGCGCGCTGTCGCTCATGCTCGGGCGGCCGGTGAAGTTCGTCGCCGACCGGCTCGAGTCCTTCCTCGCGGACATCCACGCACGCGACCACCGCGTGCGCGCGAAGCTCGGCCTCGACCGCGACGGCAACATCCTCGCGCTCGAGATCGACGACCTCACCGGCATCGGCCCGTACTCGATGTTCCCGCGCTCATCCGGCGTCGAGTGCAACCAGGTGCTGAACATCACCGGGGGCCCGTACAAGCACAAGGAGTACCGGGCGAAGGGCACGGTCGTGTTCCAGAACAAGAACCTGATGTGCCAGTACCGGGCCGTCGGCCACCCGATCGCGACCGCGGTCGCCGAGCACATGGTCGACCAGGGCGCGGCGGCGCTCGGCATCGACCCGGCGGAGATGAGGAAGCGCAATCTCATCCCCGACGACGCCTACCCGTACAAGTCGCCCTCGGGAATGCGCTTCGAGGCGCTCTCGCATCACCAGTGCCTGGCGAAGCTGCTCGGGATCATGGACTACGAGGGCCTGCGGCGCGAGCAGGCCGCGCTGCGCAAGCAAGGCGTCCACCGCGGCATCGGGCTCGCCTCGTTCATCGAGGTCACCACTCCGAGCCCCATGTTCTACGGCGTGGGCGGAGCGCGCATCTCGGCGACCGACGGCTGCACCATCAAGCTCGACGCGAACGGCGCGGTCGTCGCCGCGACCGGCGTCACCGAGCAGGGCCAGGGCACCGAGACCATCGTCGCCCAGATCGCGGCGACCGCGGTCGGCGTGGAGATGAGCTGCGTCAAGGTGATGACCGGCGACACCGACAAGACGCCCTACGGCGGCGGCACCTGGGCGTCGCGCGCCGCGGGCATCGGCGGGGAGGCCGTGCTCCAGGCCGGCCTCGCGCTCAAGCGCAACATCCTCGAGGCGGGCGCGGTGATCCTGAAGCAGCGCGTCGAGGATCTCGACATCGTCGACGGCAAGGTCGTGAAGAAGGGGAGCGAGCAGGGCATGACGCTCGCCGAGCTGGCGCGCATCTGCTACTACCGCGGCAACGAGCTGCCGGTCGACTTCCAGCCGGAATTGGTTGTGACCCGTCACTATCGGGTGAAGGATTATCCTTTCGTGTTCACCAACGGCATCCAGGGCTGCTCGCTCGAGGTCGACGTCGACACCGGCTTCGTCAGGCTGCTGAAGGTCTGGTGCGTCGATGATTGCGGGCGGGTCATCAACCCGAAGCTCGTCGACGAGCAGGTGCGCGGCGGGATCGTGCAGGGCATCGGCGGCGCGCTTTACGAGCACTGCCTCTATGACGATCGCGGGCAGCTGCAGAACGCGACCATGGCCGACTACCTCGTGCCGATGGCGGCGGAGATGCCCGACATCGTCACCGCGCACGTGCAGACGCCGACCCGCACCTCGGTGCTCGGCGCGAAAGGCGCGGGCGAGGCCGGCACCGGCGGCGCGCCGGCGGTCGTGATGAACGCGGTGAACGACGCGCTGCGGCCGCTCGGCGCGAAGGTGACGAGCCAGCCGATCACGCCCGAGGCGGTGCTGCGCGCGCTCGGGAAGGTAAGATGAGAGCGATGATGAACAGCGCGACCGAACCCCGGCCTCCGGGGCTGCGACCCCACGCGGAGCTGCCCGAATACTACGGCACGCCCGAGGCGCGGCGCGAGTTC
>DATDMW010000089.1:0-3434 GCA_036518595.1 Burkholderiales bacterium | reverse complement strand
TCTACGACTCCAACCGCTACACGATCTGGGGCATGCTGACGCGCCTCGGCTGCGAGGTGATCGACCTCGGCGTCGTGCGCGACGACCCGGCGAAGCTCGAAGCGGCGTTCCGCGACGCGGCCGATCGCGCCGACGCCGTCGTCACCTCGGGCGGCGTGTCGGTCGGCGAGGCCGACTTCACCAAGCAGATGATGGCGGCGCTCGGCGAGGTCGTGTTCTGGAAGATCGCGATGCGGCCCGGACGCCCGATGGCGTTCGGACGGATCGCCGCGCGCGGCCGCTCGGCCTACCTCTTCGGACTGCCGGGAAACCCGGTCGCGGTGATGGTCACGTTCTATCACTTCGTGCGCGGCGCGCTGCTGCATCTCGCCGGATGCGCCGACTGCGAGCTGCCGCTGCTGCGCGCGAAGAGCCAGGTCGCGATGCGCAAGAAGCCCGGGCGCACCGAGTTCCAGCGCGGCGTGCTCGAGCGCCGCGACGGCGAGTGGACGGTGCGCCTCACCGGAGCACAGGGCTCGGGCATCCTGCGCTCGATGTCCGAGGCGAACTGCTTCGTCGTGCTCGGCCACGAGCAGGGCGCGGTGAAGCCCGGCGACGCGGTCGACGTGATGCCGATGGACGGGCTGGTCTAGGCGCATGGCGAACGCGAGCCCGGTCGAGCTCGGTCGCGACCCGCTGGGCGCGTATCGCGCGCACATCATGTACAGCCTCGCGACCGCGGCGGTCCTTCTGCTGGTGCCGTTCGCCGTGAACGCGTTCATCCAGGGCAACGCTGCGCTCGCGATCGGGATCCTCGGCGGCGTGGCCATCCTCGGGATCAACGCGATCGCCGTGTACCTCAAGCGTCCGCCGCCGATCCCGCTGATCTTCCTGCTCGTGCCGCTCGTCCCGGCGATCGGGCTGTCGCTCAAGATCCAGGGGTTCTACGGTGCGCTGTGGTGCTATCCCTCGGTGCTGCTGTTCACGTTCTCGCTGTCGCGGCGCATGGCGAACGTGTGCAACCTCCTGATGCTGGTCCTGATCAGCGCGCTCGTCTATCACTTCATCGGCCCGGACTACACCATCCGCTTCTCGGCCACCCTCGCGCTCACCGTCGTGCTCGCGAACCTGATCCTCGGCATCGTCTTCGACCTGCACCGGCGGCTGCTCGACCAGGCGAACGTCGACCCGCTCACCGGCGCGTTCAACCGGCGCCACATGGAGCGCTGCCTCTCCGACGCGATCGAGCGCCAGCGCCGCACCTCGGCGCCGGCGTCGCTGCTGCTCGTCGACATCGACCACTTCAAGCACATCAACGACGACTTCGGCCATGCCGCGGGCGACGACGTGCTGCGCGCGGTCGTCGAGCTGATCGGCAAGCGCTCGCGCAAGCTCGACCTGCTGTTCCGGATCGGCGGGGAGGAGTTCATGCTGCTGCTGCCCGACACGCGCGAGAGCGCGGCCGCCGTCGTCGCCGAGCAGTTGCGCGCGTCGATCGAGGCGTCGCGGCCGGGGCAGGCCGCGCGGGTGACCGTAAGCATCGGCGTGAGCGAGCTGCGTCCCGGCGAGACCATGGATTCGTGGATGAAGCACGCCGACGAAGCGCTGTACGCGGCGAAGAACGCGGGGCGCAACCGGGTCGCGCCGACCGGCACGCTGCCGCTGCGCAGCGCCGAATCGCCGGCGTGAGGCGCGCGCTAAGGCGCGCGGCGCAGGAAGCCCGGCAGCCGCGCGTCCGGCGCGGGCGCCGCGCCGCTGCGCCTCAGGACCCCCAGCGCCGCGGACTGCAGTTGCCAGCACGGCGAGCGCAGCGCGTCCTGCGCCGCCGATACCAGCGCCGCGCGCGAAGCCTCGTCCGCCACCGCCTCTCTCGCCTGCAGCGTCACGACGCGCACTCCACACGCCGGATCGCGCTCGAGCGTCGCGAGGATGCGCCGCATCTGCGCCGCCGGCGGCGGACGCTCGCGCAGCGCGCCGATGACCGCGCCGGTGAACGGACCCCGCGGGCTCTCGAGCAGCGCCTCCTCGAGCTCGTCCCACATCGCCGGCGCGTCGGCGGCGGGCGCCATCGCGAGCGTGCAGCGCAGCGCCGCGGCGAAGGAGTACGCGATGTCGAAGTCGTCCGCGGCAGGCAGCAGCTGTCCCATCGCCGCCTGGATCCCGCGCGAGAGACGCGCCCGGATCCGCGCGAATTGCATCGGATCGATCGCGTTCGCGGCGACGCCGGGCGTGAGCCGCCGCAGCATCTCCGCGAGCGGACGATCGTCCTCGGGCGGCGCCGCCACCGTTAGCGGGCAGCTCGCCGTCGGCGGCGCGGGCGCCGCTTCGACCGGGTCCTCGAGCGTCGCGCCGGCCGGCGCCGGCACGACCTTGCCGTCGCGATCGAAGATCGAGCCCGCCGCGTCGTAGACGATGACGCCGACGCTCGGCAATCCGCGCAGCGGCTCGGCGACGCCCCAGACGCGCCGGTCCGCGCTCGCGTGCCAGCGGTCCGCGCCGCCCGCGTCGAACGCGATGCCGATCCCGTTCGCGGTGGCGTTGCCCTGCGCGTACGCCGGCGCGCCGTAGAAGTCGTCCCCGGCCGCGTCGAACAGCACGCCGACGGCGAGATCGAGGCCCATGCCCTGGCCGACGCCGATCTTCATCTCGTAGCGGTCGTCGCCGCCTTCGTCGCGCAGCACGCCGACCGCCTGGTGCACGCCGTTCCCCTGCGCGTACCGGACGGCGCGGTAGACGTCACGTCCGCCGCCGTCCCACAGCAGCCCCAGCCCGTACCAGTAGCTCGTGCCCTGCGCGAACATCTCGGCCTCGTAGCGGTCGTCGCCCGCCTCGTCGCGCAGGATCCCGATGCCGCCGCCGAGCGCGGTCCTGAACCCGAAGCCCACGCCCTGCGCCCAGCTCGTGCCGCCGCCGCGATCGAAGGCGTCGGGCATTCCCGCCGCGGAGTACGAGTCGTCGCCGCCGCGGTCCCAGAGCAGGCCGACGCCTCCGGTCATGGCGAATCCCTGGCCCGCCGCCTGCACGCGATAGCGGTCGTTGCCGCCGAGATCGACGAGCGCGCCCAGTCCGAACACCGCCGCGCCCTGCGCGAAGATGCCCGCCTCGTAGACGTCGTCGCCGGCGAAATCGAGCACGAGCGAGACGCCCGCGACCGCCGCGGCGATCCCAGCGCCGCCCATGGCGTAGCGGTCGTCGCCGGCGAGATCGACGATCGCCGACAGGCCGTGGATCGCGACGTCGGATCCGCGGTAGCGATCGTCCCCGCCGAGATCGACGATCACCGAGACGCCTCCTCCCGTGACGGGCGCGCGCTCGTACACGTCGTTGCCGCCCGGATCGACGATGAGCGCGGCGTCGGCGCCGTGCACGTCGTCGCCGGCCGTGCCGATGACGACCGCGCCGATCGGCGATTCGAAGCGCAGCGCCCGCTCCGGAAAGCGGATGCGGCCTCGAGA
>DATDMW010000088.1:0-2916 GCA_036518595.1 Burkholderiales bacterium | reverse complement strand
GGGCTCTCCCAGCAGCGCCGCGAGGTGGACGGGCGTGGTCACGAGCGCGCGCGGCCGCGGCAGCGCCTCGAGCTCGGCGCACACGTCCGCGGGGAAGAACGGGCGTCCGGCGTGCATCGCGAGCCCGCCCTGCATCGCGATCAGCACGGTCGACTCGAACCCGTACATGTGCTGCGGTTGCACCGTGCCGAGGAGCGTCCATCCCGAGTCCGCGCCGAGACCCAGCCGCTCGGCCTCGCCGAGCGCGCTGCGCACGAGACTGCCCCAGAGCTTGACGTGCTCGCTCGGCGCCCCGGTCGATCCCGAGGTGAAGACGATCGCGGCCACGTGCGACTCCGGGATCGCCGGCACGCGCTCGCTCGCGCCGTCGGCCGGCGTCTCGAGCGGCACGACCAGGGTCTCGAGCCCCGGGTGGCGCACGTCGGTGTCGCACAGGCAGTACTGGTCGGGGTACGAGGCCTTCAGCTTCGCCAGCAGGTCGGGGGTATGGTTCGGCGGCAGGAGGTTGGACTGCCCGCGAACGAGGGCCGCGCCGAAGGCCACCGCGAAGGCGTAGCGGTCGGCGCAGGCGTTGAGCACGTACCGGCGCGGCGGCAGCTGCGCCGCCAGCCGGCGCACGTCGCGCAGATACTGCTCGACGCCGAGCGCCCTGCCGCGGCGATACGCGAAGATCGACCCGCGCCCGGCGCGGATCAGTGGAAGGTCTGCCATCGCTGGACCGGGCCCGGGTTTCGCCCGCGCGAGCCCGGGCGCTCCATCTACTTGGTGCGGTGCCGCTGAATGTGCTGGCTCAGGCTGCGCAGCGAAGCGAAGATCTTGCGGTTGTTGTCGTCGTCCGAGCGCAGCTTGATCCCGTACGCCTTCGAGATCGCGAGCGCGATCTCGAGGACATCGATCGAGTCGAGCCCGAGGCCGTCGCCGTACAGCGGCGCGTCGGGGTCGATGTCCGCGACCTGGACGTCGAGATTCAGCGCGCTCACGATGAGATCGGCGAGCTTGCGCTCCTCCGCCGTCATCGCGCCGTCGCGCGGCATCGCTTCTGTTGCGAGGTTGTTCATGTCCCCTGTCCCTGAAATCGGCCCTATCCCGGGTGCGGCCCCAGCGCCGGGCCCGGCGGCCAGCGACGATTATATCGCCGTGGACCCCCGCCAAGGCCCAATTTCGGTGCGCAAAAGTGCTCCAAAAGGAGGACTCGGCCGCCCCCGGGGTTCAGTGGAACGGGTGGCGCAGGACGATGGTCTCCTTGCGCTCGGCGCCGGTGGAGATCATGTCGACCGGCACCCCGCACAGGGCTTGGAGCCGTTCGAGGTAGGCCCGCGCACGGGCCGGCAGCCGACCATACTCGCTGATGCCGACCGTGCTCTCGCGCCAGCCCGGCATGTCCTCGTAGACGGGCTCGCAGCGCGCGGCGTCCTCGGCGCCGAGGGGCAGCAGATCGTGCATCACCCCCTCGATCCGGTATCCGGTGCAAAGGCGCACCGTCTCCATGCCGTCGAGCACGTCGAGCTTCGTGATGCACAGCCCGGACACGCCGTTGATCTGGATCGCACGGCGCAGCGCCGGGGCGTCGAACCAGCCGCAGCGGCGCGGACGTCCGGTGGTCGCGCCGAATTCCTGCCCGCGCCGGCGCAGCAGCTCGCCCACCGCGTTGTCCTGCTCGGTCGGGAACGGGCCCGCCCCGACGCGCGTGGCGTACGCCTTGGTGATGCCGAGCACGTGGTGCAGCATCTGCGGCCCGACGCCGGCGCCCGCGGCGGCAGCGCCTGCGACGCAGTTGCTCGAGGTGACGTACGGGTACGTCCCGTGGTCGACGTCGAGCAGCGTGCCCTGCGCCCCCTCGAACAAGAGATTCTCGCCGCGGTGGTTCGCGTCGTACAGCGCGCGGGCGACGTCGGCGACGAGCGGTGCGAGGCGCGGCGCGAGCGCGAGCGCCTCGTCGCGGACGCGGCCGTACTCGACCGCCTTCGCCCCGAGGTACTTCGTCAGGACGAAGTTGTGGTACTCGAGCAGCGGCTCGAGCTTGGCGCCGAAGCGCTTCGGGTGGAACAGGTCCTGCAGCCGGATCGCGCGGCGCGCGACCTTGTCCTCGTACGCCGGGCCGATGCCGCGCCCCGTCGTCCCGATCTTGGCGTCGCCCTGGCGCGACTCGCGCGCGACGTCGATCGCCGCGTGGTACGGCAGGATCAGCGGGCACGCCTCGGAAACGCGCAGGCGGCCCGCGAGATCGACGCCGGCGCGCTCGAGCGCGGCCATCTCGTCGACGAGCGCCTGCGGCGAAAGCACGACGCCGTTGCCGATGTAGCAGGTGACGCCCGAGCGCAGGATGCCGGAGGGCACGAGGTGCAGCACCGTCTTCTCGCCGCCGATCACCAGCGTGTGCCCGGCGTTGTGGCCGCCCTGGAAGCGCACCACGCCCTGCGCGTGATCGGTGAGCCAGTCAACGACCTTTCCCTTGCCCTCGTCACCCCACTGGGTGCCGATCACGACGACGTTCTTTGCCATGAGCCGAGTCTACACCGCGGGGCGCGGCTAGAGCTTCTTCACCGGCCAGCGTCCGCCGCGCTTGACGAGCGCGCGGTCGCAGCCGAGCTCGGCGCGCGAGCCGCCGTGGCCCGGCAGATCGACCACGACCGATTCGCCGGCGCGGCGCAGCTTCGCCACCGCGTCGGCGAGCTTGCGATCGCGCGAATACGGCGCGCAGATACCGCCGCGCTCTCGGCCTTTCGGCGCGATCCGGGCCAGCTCGCGCAGATCCATGCTGAAGCCGGTCGCGGGGCGCGCCCGGCCGAACGCCTTGCCGACCTCGTCGTAGCGCCCGCCGAGAGCCACGGCGTTCGAGACGCCAGGGGCGTACGCCGCGAACACTACGCCCGTGTGGTAGTGGTATCCGCGCAAATCGGCGAGATCGATTCCGAC
>DATDMW010000087.1:0-25283 GCA_036518595.1 Burkholderiales bacterium | reverse complement strand
CGGGATATCGCGGCGCTGGCCGCGGTCCAGGGCGCGCTCGACCTGACGCAGACGCGCGAGCCGGCCAAAACGAACGACGAGGAGCTGAAGCAGGCCGAGACCGTGGTGCGGCAGCTGACCCTGCCCTGGAGCGACATCGTTCGCGCCATCGAAGGGGCTTCGATGCGCGACGTCGGCGTGCTGAACATGCAGCCCGACGCGCAGCAGCGCCTGCTCAAGCTCACGGCCGAGGCGAAGACGCGCGAGGCGATGCTCGAGTACGTGCGACGCATCGCCCAGACGCAGGGCCTTTCCAACGTCTACATCGTGAGTCACCAGGTCCAGACGGACAACCCGTCGCGGCCGATCCAGTTCTCGGTGCAGGCCTCTCTGGGAGCGCCAAAATGAAGATCGGCGTGAAGTCGCTCCGCAACTCGCTGCGCCGGCTCGGCGTTCCCGGCGTGCTCGGCGCCGGCGTGCTGGTCGCGTGCCTGCCGTTCTACTTCTCGTCCGTGCGACCCGCCGAGCGCGAGCTGCAGGCGCGCCGCCTCGCGGCCGAGCAGACGCGCGCCCGTGCCGGCATCCAGACCGTCTCGGCGCCGCGCGGCCCGGAGCTCGGACGTTTCTACCAGGCGTTCCCCGCCATGGACCGCCTGCCCGACGAGCTCGAGCGCCTCTATGGAATCGCGCGCGCCTCCCGGCTCGACCTGTCGCAGGGCGAGTACCGCCTCGAGCAGCGCGGTCCCGGCCTCGCGTCGTACCGCATCGCGCTTCCGCTGCGCGGCAGCTATCCCGACATCCGCGGCTTCCTGTCAGACACGCTGCAGCAGATGCCGTACGCGGCGGTCGACGCCGTGCGCTTCGAGCGCAAGAAAGTGGGCGACACGCAGCTCGACGCGCAGGTCCGCCTCACGCTGTTCTTCCGTCCCAGCAATCGCAACGAGATCCGATGATGACGAAAGCCTCACGACGCTGCGCCCTGCTCCTGATCGCCTGCCTCGCGCTGCTGTCCGCGTGCGCGTCGATCAAGACGGATCCCGTCGTCGAAGAGTCGCGCACGCTGCTCGGCTCGGGACACGGCGAGGAGGCGCTCGCGCGGCTCGACCAGGCGCAGCGCGAGCATCCCGAGGACCGGACATTCCGGACCGAGTACTTCCACGAGCGCGACCTGCTGATCGGGCAGTGGCTCGGACAGGCCCAGGCCCTGAGCGCCGCGTCGCAGTACACCGCGGCGGGCGAGCTCTACCGCAAGGTCCTCAAGTACGACCCCGGGAACGTGCGCGCCAAGAACGGCCTGTCGCAGCTCGACGTCGAGGAGCGCAACCGCGCGGTCCTCAACGAGGTGCAGGACCTGGTCAAGGCCGAGAAGTACCGCGAGGCCGAGGAGAAGCTCGCGCCGCTGCTCTCCGCGAACCGCAACAACCGCGAGGCGCAGCGCCTGCAGCGGCAGATCGAGGAAAGGACGGCGAAGCCCGCCGTCCCGCAGCTCAAGGTGCAGGCGACGAAGCCGATCTCGCTCGAGCTGCGCGAGGTGCCGCTGCGCTCGGCGTTCGAGGTGATCGGCCGCGCCGCGAACATCAACTTCATGTTCGACAAGGACGTGAAGGCCGACCAGAAGACGACGATCGTCGTGAAGGACGCCAGGATCGAGGAAGCAATCCGCCTGGTGCTCACGTCGAACCAGCTCGACTACAAGGTGCTGAACGAGACGACCGCGCTGGTCTTCCCCAACACGCCGCAGAAGCAGCGCGACTACCAAGAGCTGGTGGTGAAGAGCTTCTATCTCGCGAACGCGGACGTGAAGCAGACCGCGACCATGATCCGCACGATCCTGAAGACCCGGGACGTGTTCGTCGACGAGAAGCTGAACATGCTCGTCATGCGCGACACGCCGAAGGCCGTGCGCCTTGCCGAGCGCCTCATCGCGGCCCAGGACATCGCCGAGCCCGAGGTCATGCTCGAGGTCGAGGTGCTCGAGGTCGGCGCGAACCGCCTGCTCGATCTCGGGCTGAAGTTTCCGGACTCGGTCTCCGCCGGCGTGCAGGGCGCGGCCGGCGTGCCCGGACAGATCTCGCTGCCCGAGTACCTGAACCGCAATTCGGGGCTGGTGCGGCTCAACTTCTCCGATCCCCTGTTCCTGCTGAACCTGCGCCAGCAGGACGGCCGGACCAACCTGCTCGCGAACCCGCGCATCCGCGTGAAGAACAAGGAGAAGGCCCGCATCCACATCGGCGACCGTGTTCCGGTGATCACGACCACGGCGGCCGTCGCGGGCGGCTTCGTGTCCGAGTCGGTGAGCTACCTCGACGTGGGCCTGAAGCTCGACGTCGAGCCGATCGTGTATCTCGAGGACGACGTGGGCATCAACATCGGCCTCGAGGTCAGCAACATCGTGAACACGGTGAGGGGCTCCACGGGCAACACGCTCGCCTACCAGATCGGAACGCGCAATGCGACGACCGTCCTGCGCCTGCACGACGGCGAGACGCAGGTGCTCGCCGGCCTGATCAACGACGAGGACCGCCGCACCGCGAGCCGCGTCCCGGGCCTGGGCGACATGCCCGTGCTGGGCAAGCTGTTCTCGCAGACGAGCGATACGCGCAACAAGACCGAGATCGTGCTGCTGCTGACGCCGCACATCGTGCGCACGATCGAGCGCCCGGGACCGCGCACCACGGAATTCTCGGCGGGCACGGAGACGTCGGTCGAGGGACCGGCGGTCGTGGGCACCGGACCGTCGCCCATGATTGTCGAGCAGCCGCCGGTCCAGCCGCCGCAGCGCCCGGCGCCGGCTCCGACGCCGGCGCCCGCCCCCGCGCCGCCCGGAAACACCATGGTGCCGTTCGGCGGCGTGCAGCAGCAGCCGTACGCGGCGCCCAAACAGTGAAGGAGCGAGCGTGAGCAAGCGCCCTAAAGGCTTTACCCTCATCGAGCTCATGATCACGGTCGCGATCGTGGCCCTCCTCGCGTCGGCCGCGTTCCCGGTGAGCGAGCTGGTCGTGCGGCGCGAGAAGGAAAGCGAGCTGCGCCGCGACCTGCGCCAGATCCGCGACGCCATCGACGCCTACAAGCTCGCGTGGGACGAAGGCCGCGTGAAGAAGTCGATCGACGAGACGGGCTACCCGAAGTCGCTGGAGCAGCTCGCCGAGGGCGTGGAGAACGAGAAAAGCCCGAAGCGCGAGAAGATCTTTTTCCTGCGCCGCGTTCCGCGCGACCCCTTCAACGCGGACGCGTCGCTCTCGGCCGCGGCGACCTGGGGCAAGCGCAGCTATGCGAGCGACCCGGACGAGCCGCGCGACGGCGCCGACGTCTTCGACGTGTTCTCGCGCGCACCCGGAAAAGGCAGCGACGGACGCCCGTACAAGGAGTGGTGACGCCATGAAGATCAAACACCTCGGCCCTTCGACCCTGCTCAGGACAGGATTCACCCTGATCGAGCTGCTGGTCGTTCTGGCGATCGTGGCGCTGCTCCTCACCATCGCCGTGCCGCGCTACTTCGGCAGCCTCGACAAGTCGAAGGAGGCCGTGCTGAAGGAGGACCTGTTCCAGATGCGCGACGCCATCGGCAAGTACTACGGCGACAAGGGCAAGTATCCCGATACGCTGGACGCGCTGGTCTCGGAGAAGTACCTGCGCAGCGTGCCGGTCGATCCGATCACCGAGAAGAAGGACAGCTGGGTCGCGGTCCAGCCGGCCGACGGGGACGCGACGGGCGTCAGCGACGTGAAGAGCGGCGCCGACGGCAAGACCGCCGACGGTACGTCGTACGCGGACCTGTGAGCGATCGATGAAGCGCCCGTTCGGCACGCAGCGCGGTTTCACGTACCTGACGGTGCTGTTCGTCGTCGCCTTCATGAGCCTCGGCATGGCGAAGGTCGGCCAGGTCTACCGCACGGCCGTGCTGCGCGAGCGCGAGTCCGAGCTGCTGTGGAGAGGCAACCAGTACCGCCTCGCGATCGAGGCGTACACCAAGCGCGGCGGCGGGCTGTACCCGCGCTCGCTCGACGACCTCGTGAGGGACCCGCGCGACGTCACCGTCCGGCGCTACCTGCGCAAGCGCTATCCGGACCCGATCATGGGATCCGACGAATGGGGCCTCGTCAAGGCGCCCGACGGCGGCATCATGGGCGTCTACAGCCGCTCCGAGGATCAGCCGGTGAAGGCGGCGGGCTTTCGCCTCGCGGACGCGGCGTTCGAAGGCGCCGCGAAGTACTCCGACTGGAAATTCGTCTACCAGCCCGGCGCCCCGGGCGCGGCGCTGCCGGTGCCGCAGGCGTCACCGGGGCGGCCGCCGGGCTAGGTATCGAACGACACGACCGACATAGCAAAACCGACAAAAGCACCAGGGAGCAACGCCATGCAACGCAGAACCCGACTCGCCCTATTGTTTACAGCGCTCGCCGGAGTGGCCGCCTGGGCGGCATTCGGCGGCAAGGATGCGCAGCATGCGCCGGCGAGCGTCGCGTCCACGGCGAAGCCGTCCCCGGCCGCGCCGCAGCCCGCCGCGGCGTCCGAGATACCCGAGCGCGCGACCCTCGGCCAGATGGGTGCCGATCCGTTCAACACCGAGCCGCCCGCGCTCCCAGCGCCCGTGGTCTCGGCGCCACCGCCGGCACCGGCCAAGCCCGTCGCACCGCCGATGCCTTACCGCTTCGCGGGGCGGCTGCATGTCGGCAACTCCGTCGAGGTTTACCTGATGAAGGGCGAGGAGCTGGTGCCCGTGAAGAAGGGCGACACGCTCGACGGCCAGTACAAGATCGAGAAGATCGGGCGGACCGAAATGACGCTGCTCCACCTCGCATCGCGCACGCGCGAGAAGATCGAATACGATCCGCCGATCAAGGACGACGATGCCGTCGCCGACGCGCCCGCTCCGGAAGCGCACGCCGAAGCCCAGCGCAGGAGTCCGAGCGGCGGCTAGCCGCGCGGCGCCTCAGCTGCTGACCTTGTACTCCACCCGCCCGGTGTCCACCGGGCAGGTCGGCACCACCAGCAGGCCCGGTACTTCCTTGCCGTGGTCGTAGCCGAGGCAGTGGCACAGCTCGTGGTCGAGCACGTCCTTGCGACCCTCGAGCTTCGGCAGCATGTAGATGATGCAATCCCCGCTCGTGCCGTGGCGGATGGCGCATGCGCCGTTGTCGCAGCCGGGAGGCAGGTAATGCGTCACCAGCAGCTGCACCGAGCTGGGCTTGTACCCCGAGGGCTGCCACACCGGCGTCGAGCTGCAAGCCGAGAGCACGATCAGGGATGCGAGTGCGGTGAAGCGAGAAATGATGGTAGGCGCGATTGGAGTCGAACCAACGACCTCATCCATGTCAAGGATGCGCTCTAACCAACTGAGCTACGCGCCTGGGAGCGTGGAATGTTAGCCGAAAACCCCGGGGGCCACAAACCAACGGCGCGTCAGCTGCCCCATGCGCGGGTGCGCGAGTCGTAGTGATACGGCTGCATCTTGAGCACGACGTTCTCGCAGGTCAGCACGTAGTTGCCGCCACTCAGCCGGTACTCGATCGGAGTCCCGCTCGGGCAGGCGCTGACGGCAGGCGTGAACTTGGGAACGAGCTTGTCGAGGCTGTCGGGATAGCCGCCGTTCTCGAGCTTGTACCGGGTCAGCGCGGAAATCATCTGCAGGCCGCGCGTCTCCACGGTCAGCATGTCGCGGGTCCCCGCGTTGTATCGATCGAGGAACAGGACCCCCCCGGCGAGCAGCAGCGCGAGCACCACGAGAAAGACGATCTGTCCCACGCCGCGCGAATGTTTTCTTGTCTTCATTCCGTCTCCTCCACTCAGACGGCAAAATACTACCGCAACCCGAGCATTTCGGCGGCATGTTTTCGCGTGGTCGCCGTGATGGCCACGCCGCCGAGCATGCGGGCGATCTCCTCGATCCGCGAGTTGCGGTCGAGGACGGTCACCCGGCTGCGCACGCCGGCGCCGCCGGCGCCCTTCGCGACCGACCACTGCTCGGTGGCCTGCGCGGCGACCTGCGGCAGGTGCGTCACGACGAGCACCTGCCGGTCTTCGCCGAGCGAGCGCAGCTTGCGCCCGACGACCTCGGCGACCGCGCCGCCGATGCCGGCGTCGACCTCGTCGAAGATGAGCGTCGGCACGCGCGCCGCCTTGCTGGTGATGACCTGGATCGCGAGGCTCACGCGCGACAACTCGCCGCCCGAGGCCACCTTCGCGAGCGGCCTCGGCTCGACGCCGGGATTGGCGGTGACCAGGAACTCGACCTGCTCGTTGCCCCCGGTGCTGCCGTCGGGCAGCAGCGAGCGCAGCTCGACCTCGAAACGTCCCCCGCCCATCGCCAGCTCCTTCATCGCCGCGGTGATCTCCCGGGAGAGCTTCGCCGCCGCCTTCCTGCGCTCCGCCGAGAGCCGCGCGGCGAGCGCGTCGTAGCGCGAGCGCGCGGCCTGCTCCTGCTTCGCGAGCGCCTCCAGATCCGTCGCGGTGTCGAGCTCGGCGAGGCGGGCTTCGAGCTCGGCGAGCCGCTCGGGCAGCGCCTCCGGACGCGCGTGGAACTTGCGCGCGGCCGAGTGCAGCGCCTCGAGGCGCGCCTCGACCTCGCGCAGGCGCGCGGGGTCGAGCTCGATGCGATCGACGTAGTGGCGCAGCGAATAGGCGGCCTCGCGCAGATTGGCCTCGCCCGACTCGAGCAGCCCCACCGTGTCCTTGAGTGCGGCGTCGTAGTCGACCAGCGGCCGCATGCGCGACAGCACGCCCGAGAGCACCGCCAGCGCCGCGGTCTCGGACTCCGACAGCGCGTCGATCGCGCCCTGCGCGCCTTCGATGAGGCTCGCCGCGTGCGCCAGGCGCCCGTGCTCGGACTGGATCGCGTCCCATTCGCCGGCCGCGGGCGCGAGGCGCCTGAGCTCCTCGATCTGCCAGGACAGCTGCTCGCGCTCGGCGTTGCGCGCGGCCGCGTGCGTCTGGTGCTCGGCGCGCGCGCGGCACAGCTTCTGCCATTCGCGGAAGGCGCCGGCCGTCTCGTCCGCCAGCTGCGACAGGCCGGCGTGGTCGTCGAGAACCGCGCGCTGCATCTCGCCTTTGAGCAGGGACTGGTGCGCGTGCTGTCCGTGGATGTCGACCAGCCATTCGCCCACCTCGCGCAGCTGGTTGAGCGTCGCGGCGCGGCCGTTGATGAAGGCGCGCGAGCGTCCGCCCGCGTCGATCACGCGGCGCAGCAGCACGCTCCCGCCGTCGTCCTCGAGCGCCTGGTCGCGCAGCCAGGACTGCAGCGGCGCGATGCGATCGATCGCGAACTCCGCCGTCACCTCGGCGCGCTCGCAGCCCGCGCGCACCAGCTCGGCGCCGGCGCGCTCGCCGAGCGCGAGCGACAGCGCGTCGATCAGGATCGATTTTCCCGCCCCGGTCTCACCGGTGAGCGCGGTGAAGCCGCGGCTGAAGTCGAGCTCGAGGTGGTCGACGATCGCGAAGTCGCGGATGGAGAGCCGCGTCAGCATGCCGCTACAGCGCGCCGCCCGCCCAGTGCAGCTTCTCCCGCAGCATGCCGTAGTAGCTGTAGCCGGGCGGGTGCACCAGGGTCGTGGTCTCCGCGGCGCGCCGGATCGTGACCCGGTCGCCGTCGTGCAGGTCGAACTGCGGCTGTCCGTCGAAGTGCACGCGTGCGTCGATCGAGTGCCGCAGGGTGATCTCGATCACCGAGCGGTCGCTGACGGCGACCGGCCGGTTCGACAGCGTGTGGGGCGAGATCGGGACCAGCGCGAACGCGGGCACGCGCGGCTCGAGGATGGGGCCGTTCGACGAGAGCGAATACGCGGTCGAGCCCGTCGGCGTGGTCACGATCAGGCCGTCGGAGCGCAGGTCGTAGACGAACTCGCCGTCGATGTGGACGTGGAACTCGATCAGGCGCCCGACGGCGCCCTTGTTCACGACCGCGTCGTTGAGCGCGAGCGTGGAGAACGCCACCGTGTCGCCGCGGCGGACCTCGGCGGCGAGCATGGTGCGTTCCTCGAGCGAATAACGCCCGGCGAGGATCTGCTCCATGGTCTCGGTCATCTCCCGCGCCGCGATGTCGGTGAGGAAGCCGAGCCGGCCCTGGTTCACCCCCACCAGCGGGACGCGCTTCGCGGCCAGGCTGCGCGCCGCGGTCAGCATGCTGCCGTCGCCGCCCAGCACGACGGCGAGATCGGCGCGCGCGCCGATCTCGGTGTAGTCCGCATGCGCGGGCGGCGCCTGCAGGCCGCAGCTCTCGGCGGTGCGGCGCTCGATCAGCACCGTGCACCCCTCGCGCTCCAGGAAATGCGCCATCGCCAGCACCGCCCCGCCGATGTCCGGCGCATTGTGGCGTCCGATCAGCGCAATGGTCTTGAAAGCGGGCATGTCCGGCATTAGATCATGAACGTACAGCCCGGACAAAAGGACGACCGGCTCCGGCTCCGGGATTCGGTAGAATTCGCAACCATGCAACTCGACCGCCGCGCCCAGGTCCTGCTGAAGACGCTCGTCGAGCGCTACATCGCCGAAGGCGAGCCGGTCGGCTCGCGGGCGCTGTCGCGCTTCTCGGGCCTCGACCTCAGCCCGGCGACGATCCGGAACGTGATGGCGGACCTGGAGGACCTGGGCTTCGTGGTGAGCCCGCACACCTCCGCAGGCCGCGTGCCGACGCCCCGGGGCTACCGGCTGTTCGTGGACTCGCTGCTTACCATCAAGCCGCTCGGGCAGATCGAGATCAGCCAGGTCGAGGTGAGCCTGAACCCGGGGCAGCCGCAGAACCTGATCGCGAGCGCCTCGCAGCTCCTGTCGGAGCTCACGCACTTCGCCGGCGTCGTGGTCGCGAGCAAGCGCAAGTCGCCTGCGTTCCGGCACATCGAGTTCCTCGCTCTGTCCGACAAGCGCGTCCTGCTCATCATCGTCACCGCCGAGGGCGACGTGCAGAACCGGATCCTGTTCACGGACCGCACCTACACGCCGTCGGAGCTGACGTACGCCGCCAACTTCCTGAATCAGAACTACGCCGGTCTCACCTTCGACGAGATCCACCGGCGCGTGCGCGACGAGCTGCAGCGGCTGCGCGAGGACATGACTGCGCTCATGACCGCAGCCCTCGAGGCCGGGAGCCAGGCGGTATCGGAGTCGACCGAGGCGTACGCGGTGTCGGGCGAGCGCAACCTGCTCGACTCGCAGGATCTCGCGGCGAACATGACGCGGCTGCGCGAGTTGTTCGAGCTGTTCGAGAAGAAGGCGTTGCTCATGCAGATCCTCGATCTCTCGAGCCGCTCGCAGGGCGTGCAGATCTTCATCGGCGGCGAGTCGGGCATCGCGCCGCTCGACGAATGCAGCGTCGTCACCGCCCCCTACGAGGTCGAGGGGCAGGTCGTCGGCACGGTCGGCGTGATCGGGCCGACGCGCATGGCCTACGAGCGCGTCATCCCGATCGTCGACATCACCGCGAAGCTCCTGTCGAGCGCCCTGTCGCAGCACCGTCTCGAAGGCTGAGGCGGCGCCCCTCCGCCGTGCGCTACGACCCGGAGCCCGAGCGCCAGCACGGCAGCCCCGCGAAGACCGGCGTGCTGCTGGTCAACCTCGGCACGCCGGACGCGCCGACCGCCGCGTCGGTGCGGCGCTATCTCGCCGAGTTCCTGTGGGACCCGCGCGTGGTCGAGATCCCGCGCGCGCTGTGGTGGCCGATCCTGCACGGCGTCGTGCTGCGGCTGCGCCCGAGGGCCTCGGCGCGGCGCTACGCGAGCATCTGGACGCCCGAAGGGTCGCCGCTCAAGGTCCATGCCGAGAAGCAGGCCGGGCTGCTGCGCGGCACCCTGGCGGCGCGTATCCGCGCGCCGCTCGCGGTCGACGCGGCGATGCGGTACGGCGCGCCCGCGATCGCCGAGGTGCTGCGGCGGCTGAAGCGCGACGGCTGCGACCGCGTGCTCGTCGTGCCGCTTTATCCGCAGTACGCGGCGAGCTCGACGGCGAGCGTGCTGGACGAGGTCGCCGCTTTCATCCGGCGCACCCGGAACGTCCCGGCGCTGCGCATCGTGCGCGGCTTTCACGACCATCCCGCCTACATCGGCGCGCTCGCCGCGCGGGTGCGCGAGCACTGGCAGGCCGCCGGGCGGCCGGACAGGCTGGTCATGAGCTTCCACGGGCTCCCGCAGCGCAGCGTCGAGCGTGGCGACCCGTACCAGTCCGAGTGCCGGCAGACGGCCCGGCTGCTCGCCGACGCGCTCGGCATCGGCGAGGATCGATGGCAGATGACGTTCCAGTCGCGATTCGGCGCCGGCGAGTGGCTGAAACCCTACACCGCGTCGACGCTCGCCGATCTCGGCCGCGCCGGGATGCGTCGGGTCGACGTCGTCTGCCCGGGCTTCGTCGCGGACTGCCTCGAGACCCTCGAGGAGATCGGCATCGAGGGCAAGCAGACCTTCCTCGCCGCGGGCGGGGGCGAGTTCCGGCTGGTCCCGGCGCTGAACGAGCACGAGGCCTGGATCGGCGCCCTGGCATCGATCGTGCTCGAAAACCTCACGGGATGGATCGGCCCGGAGGCCGAGGCGCGGAACTTGAAATCCCCGGGTCGGGCCCAAGCTAGCATTGTCGAATCCGGCGGGGCCGAGCAGCCCCGCGCCCGCTGACGATATCCGGAGTTCTGAATGGCAACGAACGAACCCCAGGCGCCGATCGGCAACGCCGACGCCGAAATGGAGGCGCGCGAAACCGAGCAGAAGCGCGCGGAACGCGAGCCCGAGGCCATCCCCGCGGCCGAAGAGCTGCTGCGCCAGGCCGAGCTCAAGGCGCAGGAGCACCACGACGCGTGGCTGCGCGCCAAGGCCGAGACCGAGAACGTGCGCAAGCGCGCGCAGGTCGAGGTCGCGAATGCGCACAAGTACGCGATCGAGAATTTCGCGCAGGAGCTGCTGCCCGTGAAGGACAGCCTCGAGGCCGCCCTCGCCACCGACACCGCGTCCGCCGACGCGATCCGCAGCGGGGTCGAGCTGACGCTCAAGCAGCTCGCCGCGGTATTCGAGAAGGCGAACCTGAAGGAGATCAACCCGGTCGGCCAGAAATTCGATCCACACCGGCACCAGGCGATCAGCATGCTGCCCTCGGACCGCGAGCCCAACACGGTCATCAACGTGCTGCAGAAAGGCTACCTCCTGAACGACCGCGTCATCCGGCCGGCGCTGGTCACCGTGTCCCAGGCCAAATGAGCGATAAACCCCTGAATCCCATGCCCCCGGCTGCTTGAAGTCGGAGCATTCATCCCCATATCCCGCACAAGGTTATTAAAGGAACGAACATGGCAAAGATCATCGGCATCGACCTCGGGACGACGAACTCCTGCGTCGCGATCATGGAGGGCGGCAAGCCCAAGGTGATCGAGAACTCGGAAGGCTCGCGCACGACCCCGTCGATCGTCGCCTACCTCGAGGACGGCGAGATCCTGGTGGGCGCGCCGGCGAAGCGCCAGGCGGTCACCAACCCAAAGAACACGCTGTTCGCGGTGAAGCGTCTCATCGGCCGGCGCTTCGAGGAAAAGGAGGTCCAGAAGGACATCGACCTCATGCCCTACAAGATCGTCAAGGCCGACAACGCCGACGCCTGGGTCGAGGTCCGCGGCAAGAAGATCGCGCCGCCCGAGGTGTCCGCGCAGGTGCTGCGCAAGATGAAGAAGACCGCCGAGGACTACCTCGGCGAGGAAGTCAGCGAGGCCGTGATCACGGTCCCCGCCTACTTCAACGACTCGCAGCGCCAGGCGACCAAGGACGCCGGCCGCATCGCGGGCCTGGAAGTGAAGCGCATCATCAACGAGCCCACCGCCGCGGCTCTCGCCTTCGGGCTGGACAAGAAGGAAGGCGACCGCAAGATCGCGGTCTACGACCTCGGGGGCGGCACGTTCGACATCTCCATCATCGAGATCGCCGAGGTCGAAGGCGAGCACCAGTTCGAGGTGCTGTCCACGAACGGCGACACGTTCCTCGGCGGCGAGGACTTCGACCAGCGGCTCATGGACTATCTCTGCGACGAGTTCAAGAAGGAGCAGGGCATCGACCTGCGCGCGGACGTGCTCGCCCTGCAGCGGCTCAAGGAAGCCGCCGAGAAGGCGAAGATCGAGCTCTCTTCCTCGCAGCAGACCGAGGTCAACCTGCCCTACATCACCGCCGACAAGAACGGCCCGAAGCACCTCGCGATCCGCGTCACGCGCGCCAAATTCGAGAGCCTGGTCGAGGACCTCATCTCGAAGACGGTCGAGCCGTGCAAGACCGCGCTCAAGGACGCGGGCCTGAAGCTCTCGGAGATCGAGGACGTCATCCTCGTCGGCGGCATGACGCGCATGCCGAAGGTCCAGGAGACGGTGCGCGACCTCTTCGGCAAGGAGCCGCGTAAGGACGTGAACCCGGACGAGGCGGTCGCGGTCGGCGCGGCGGTCCAGGGCGGCGTGCTCAAGGGCGACGTCAAGGACGTGCTGCTGCTCGACGTGACGCCGCTGTCGCTCGGCATCGAGACGCTGGGCGGCGTGATGACCAAGCTCATCCAGAAGAACACGACCATCCCGACCAAGGCGCAGCAGGTGTTCTCGACCGCCGAGGACGGGCAGACCGCGGTGACCATCCACGTGCTGCAGGGCGAGCGCGACATGTCCTCGGGCAACAAGTCGCTCGGCCAGTTCAACCTGACCGACATCCCGCCAGCGCCGCGAGGCATGCCGCAGATCGAGGTCACCTTCGACATCGACGCGAACGGCATCCTGCACGTGTCGGCGAAGGACAAGGCGACCGGCAAGGAGAACAAGATCAAGATCCAGGCGAGCTCGGGCCTGAACGAGGCCGAGATCCAGCGCATGGTGAAGGACGCCGAGGCGCACGCGGCCGAGGACAAGAAGCAGCTCGAGGTCGTCACCGCGCGCAACCAGCTCGACGCGCTCGCGCACTCGGTGCGCAAGTCGCTCAAGGAGCATGGCGACAAGATCGGCGCCGACGAAAAGACGAAGATCGAGGCCGCGATCAAGGACGCCGAGGAAGCGCTCAAGACCGACGACAAGGACAGGATCGACGCCAAGGCGCAGGCGCTCGCGCAGGCCTCGCAGAAGCTCGGCGAAAAGATGTACGCGGATGCGCAACAGCAGCAACAGCAGGCCGGCGCCGAGGCCAAGGGCTCGAAGAAGACCGACGACAGCAACGTGGTCGACGCCGAGTTCACCGAGGTGAAGGACAAGAAAGGTTAAGAGCGGCTCGCGCAGCGAGCCGCCTTAACTCGCCGAGTTCGAACCGACGCGCGCGAGCGCGCGGCTCAACTCGGCGTTTGCGCGTAAGGGGCAGCACGAGATGGCGAAACGGGATTACTACGAAGTGCTGGGCGTCAACCGCGACGCCGACGAGGAGACCGTCAAGAAGGCGTACCGGCGCCTCGCGATGAAATATCACCCCGACCGGAACCCCGACAATCCCAAAGCCGAGGAATTGTTCAAGGAGGCGAAGGAAGCCTACGAGGTCCTCTGCGACGGCGCCAAGCGCGGCGCGTACGACCGCTACGGCCACGCCGGCGTCGATCCCCAGGCCGGGATGGCGGGCGCCGGCGCCGCCGGCTTCGGCGGCTTCGCGGACGCCTTCGGCGACATCTTCGGCGACATCTTCGGCCAGGCGCGTGGCGGACGCAGCTCCGTATTTCGCGGCGCGGACCTGCGCTACAACCTCGAGGTGACGCTCGAGCAGGCGGCGCATGGGACCGAGACGCGCATCCGCATTCCGACGCACGAGGCCTGCGACGTCTGCGGCGGCTCGGGCGCCAAGCCCGGCACCAAGCCGCGCACCTGCTCGACCTGCAACGGCCACGGCCAGGTGCGCATGCAGCAGGGCTTCTTCTCGCTGCAGCAGACCTGCCCCAACTGCCACGGCAGCGGCAAGGTCATCCCCGAGCCCTGCCCCACGTGCCATGGCGCTGGCCGCGTCAAGAAGCAGAAGACGCTGTCGGTGCGCATCCCGGAGGGCGTCGACGAGGGCGATCGCATCCGCCTCGCGGGCGAAGGCGAGGCCGGCGTGAACGGCGGCCCGACCGGCGACCTGTACGTGCAGATCCAGGTCAAGCCCCACCCCGTGTTCCAGCGCGACCACGACGATCTCCACTGCGAGATGCCGATCAGCTTCACGACCGCGGCGCTCGGAGGCGACATCGAGATCCCGACGCTCGACGGCAGCGCGAAGATCCGCGTCCCGGCCGAGACGCAGTCGGGAAAAATCTTCCGCCTGCGCGGCAAGGGCATCAAAGGCGTGCGCAGCCGCGAGCACGGCGACCTGCTGTGTCACGTGATGCTCGAGACGCCGGTCAACCTCACCGACCGGCAGAAGGAGCTGCTGCGCGAGTTCGAGACGCTCAGCCAGAAGGACAGCGAGCGCCACAATCCGCGCGCGAAATCTTGGATGGCGAAAGTGAAGGAATTCTTCGCCGAGTAGGGCCTCGATAGGGTTTCCCCCAACGCCCGACCGCTCTCGAACGCGAGCGCGATGCTTCCCAACAGAAAAGCTTTGGAGTAGCCTCGTCCGCGACCGTTCAGGAACCGCGCCGACCCGCATCATCGCGGCGGCGGCCGAATATGCTGGGTGCATGCGGCACGAAAGTTGCTGCTTCCAGATGCATAAGAGACGGGCAATGTCGGAGGAACAATGAATATCAGGTACTTAGCGACCCTAGCGGGCGTGTGCGCGACGGTGGGAACCGCGTTCGCCCAGACCCCCGGTGTCACGCCCACGACGATTGTGTTGGGCCAGTCGGCGGCATTCAGCGGTCCGGCGGCCCAGCTGGGCATCCAGATGAACATCGGCACCAAGGCGTACCTCGACTACGTGAATGCCAAGGGCGGCGTCCACGGGCGCAAGATCGAGCTCAAGACGCGCGACGACAAGTACGAGGCGAACCTCGCGGTCGAGAACACCAAGAAGCTGATCGAGGAAGACAAGGTCTTCGCGCTGATATCGTACGTCGGCACGCCGACGACGGGCGCGGCGATGCCCATCTTCACGCAGGCCAAGGTTCCGCTCGTGGGACCGTTCACCGGCGCCGAGGTGCTGCGCACGCCCGTGAACCGGTACATCTTCAACGTGCGCGCGAGCTACTACGACGAGACGGAGAAGATCGTCGAGCAGCTCGTATCGACCGGCAACAAGAACATCGCGGTCTTCTACCAGGACGACGCCTACGGCCAGGCCGGCCTCAAGGGCGTCGAGATCGCGATGACGAAGCGCAGCCTCAAGATCTCGGCGCTCGGCAAGGTGGAGCGCAACACCACCAAGGTGCAGGACGCGGTCAAGACCATCGACGCGGCCAAGCCCGACGCGGTGATCATGATCTCCGCGTACACCTCGATCGCCGAGTTCGTGCGCGAGATGCGCGCGGCGGGCAGCGTCGCGCAGTTCCACAACGTCTCCTTCGTCGGCAGCAAGGCGCTCTCGGACGCGCTGAAGGACGAAGGCTACGGGGTCGCGATCTCGCAGGTCGTGCCCTTCCCGTGGAGCCCGGCGGTGCCGATCGTCAAGGAGTACCAGCAGGTGCTCAAGCAGGCCGGCAACACGGACTACAACTTCTCGAGCCTGGAGGGCTTCATCGTGGCCAAGGTCATGGTGGAAGGCCTGAAGCGCGCCGGCCGCGACCTGACGCGCGAGAAGCTCGTCGCCGCGCTCGAGAGCATGAACAGCGTGGACCTGGGCGGATTCAACGTCTCGTTCTCGCCGAGCAACCACAGCGGGTCGCAGTACGTCGACCTCACTATGATCGGAAGGCAGGGTAAGTTCCTGAAATAGGTATAAGAACGGTGCGGGCGCCGGCAGGCGCCCCACGCAGAGCCAAGAGGAGGGCGCCATGCGTGTATCCACGATCAGCCTGATCAGCCTGTTCATCGTCGCCGCCGCACTGCCGGTGGGCGCGCCGGCGCAAGGCGTCACCAAGACCACCATCCTCGTGGGGCAGTCCGGCCCCTTGAGCGGCAGCAACAAGGAGTTCGGCGAGGACATCCGCGACGGCGCCAACGCCTACTTCCGCAGGATCAACGACGCCGGCGGCATCCACGGCCGCAAGATCCAGATGGTCACGCTGGACGATGCGAACGACGCCAAGAAATCGGGCGAGAACGGGCGCATCCTGATCGAGGAGCGCGGCGTCGTCGCCCTGTTCGGGTACGCGAGCGCGACGCTGAGCATGCCGGCGCTGCCTTTCGTCGAGAAGCACCGCGTTCCGTTCGTCGCGCCGTTCACGGGCGCAGACCCCATGCGCAAGTTCAACCCGCTCGTGTACAACGTGCGCGCGAGCTACGCCGACGAGCTGGAGAAGATCGTCGAGTTCTACACGACGACGGGGATGAGCAAGTTCGCGGTGATCCACTACGACGACACGGTCGGAAAGGAGAACCTCGCGGCGGTGCAGGCGGCGCTGGCCCGGCGCAGCCTGAAGCCGGTCGCGATCGGCACGCTGCAGCGAAACCAGACTACGCTGGGCGACGCCGTGAACGGCGTGCTGGCGGCGCAGCCCGACGTGGTCATTGCAACGACGCTCTACCGCACCACCGCCGATTTCATCAAGCAGGCGCGGCGGGGCGGATCCGGGGCGCAGTTCGCGAGCACCTCGTTCGTGGGCGCGAGCGCGCTCGCGGGCGAGCTCAAGGACCAGGGCAGCGGCGTGGTCGTCGCGCAGGTCGTCCCGCCTTATTCCAAGGCGTCGGTCCCGGTCGTCAAGGAATACCAGGCGGCGATCGAGAAGCTTCTCGGCAAGAGGGCCTTCTCGTTCACGTCGCTCGAGTCGTACATCTCCGCCAAGGTCCTGGCCGAAGCGATGCGCCGCGCGGGCCCGAACCTGACGCGTGAAACGCTCATCAAGGCGCTCGACTCGATGCAGAACTTCGACGCCGGCGGCTACGTCGTCGACTTCAACCCCAAGGAGCACAACGGCTCGAAGTTCGTCGAGCTGACCGCGATCGGCAAGTCGGGGCGGTTCGCGTACTGATCAGCCGCGGCGCCAGGTAGTGCCGCCGGGACCGTCTTCGAGCACGATTCCCCGTTCGCCAAGGGACTTTCGGATCCGGTCGGACTCCGCGTAATTCTTCGCGGCCCGCGCGGCGTTGCGGGCGGCAATCAGGCCCTCGATCTCCGCGCTCGAGATACCGGCTTCGCTCGCCGGCGCTCCCTGCAGGAACGCGGAGGCGTCGCGCCCCAGCAGTCCGAGCACGCCGCCGAGCGCGCGCAGCTGCCGTGCGAGGACCGCGTCGCGG
This sequence comes from Burkholderiales bacterium, assembly GCA_036518595.1. Taxonomy (GTDB): domain Bacteria; phylum Pseudomonadota; class Gammaproteobacteria; order Burkholderiales; family SG8-39; genus VBDM01. The sequence goes on along the minus strand of DATDMW010000087.1, from coordinate 8,092 downwards.
CTCCGGTTCACCTCCGTCGCGAGATCGAACAGGACCGCGACCGCCTCCGGCGTATTGAAATCATCGTCCATCGCCGCGCGGAAGCGGGCACCGTGCGGCTCGGCCCAGTCCGGGGCGGCAGCCTCCGACCGCGCGGTCTTCAGCGCGGTGTAGAGCGTCGCGAGCGCCTGGCGCGCATCCTCGACGTTGCGCTCGGTGTACGAAAGCGGGCTGCGGTAATGCGCCCGCGCGAAGAAGAAGCGCAGCGCCTCGCCGTCATGGCGCGCGAGCGCCTGCGGGAGGGTGACGACGTTGCCGAGCGACTTGGACATCTTCTCCTCGTCCATGCGCACGAACGCGTTGTGCATCCAGTAGCGCACGAACGGCCGGCCGTCCGCGAGCGCGCCCTCGGACTGCGCGATCTCGTTCTCGTGGTGGGGAAACTGCAGGTCCTGTCCCCCGCCGTGGATGTCGAAGTGCTCGCCGAGGAGCTTCATGCTCATCGCCGAGCACTCGATATGCCAGCCCGGCCGGCCCTCGCCCCAGGGCGACCGCCACGACGGCTCGCCCGCCTTCGCGCGCTTCCACAGGACGAAGTCGAGCGGATCGCGCTTCCCGGCGTCGACCTCGACGCGCTCTCCAGCGCGCAGCTCGTCGAGCGACTTCCCCGACAGCCTGCCGTAGCCGGGGAACTTGCGCACCGGGAAGCAGACGTCGCCGTCCTGCGCCTGGTACGCGAGCCCGCGCCGCTCGAGCGCACCGATCAGCGCCTGCATGTCGTCGACGTGCTGCGTCGCGCGCGGCTCGAGATCGGGCTTCTGGATGCCGAGCGCGGCGAAGTCTTCCTCCATCGCGCGCCGGAAGCGCTCGGCGAGCGCGCCGGGCGCCTCACCGCTCTCGGCCGCGCGGCGGATGATCTTGTCGTCGATGTCGGTGACGTTGCGCACGTACGTGACCTCGTAGCCGCAGGCGCGCAGCCAGCGCTGCGCGACGTCGAACGCGACCATCGCCCGGGCGTTGCCGATGTGCGGGTGGTCGTAGACGGTCATCCCGCACACGTACATGCCGACGCGGGGCGCCGCGATCGGAGTGAATTCCTCCTTGGCCCGCGTCAGGGTGTTGTAGATCTTCAGCACGGGCCGCGGCGGGTCGAAGGGTGGGGAATCGGCGGTGCCGGAAGGATCAGTGCGCGGCCTTCCAGGGGCTCGTCCGCGGCGAAGGGAACAGGCGAAGAAATTCCGGCAAAGGGCTGATTATTGTGGATTTCGCGGGCTTTCTTGCTAGAATGACGCGTTGTCCGTCAGGCGAGGAAAGCATAGCACAATGAACTTCGTCCTTCGGCCCGCCGCCCTCTGCGCCGCGCTTGCGCTGGCGGCCGCGCTCGCCGCCCTCCCGACGCGCGCCGACGACATCCAGGACATCAACAAGCTGATCCGCGCCGGCCAGCACGCGCAGGCGATGGACCGCGTGAACCAGGTGCTCGCCAAGAAGCCGCGCGACGCGCAGGCGCGCTTCCTGAAAGGCGTGATCTTCGCCGAGCAGAACAAGCCCCAGGAAGCGATCGATGTCTTCGCCAAGCTCTCACAGGACTACCCCGAGCTGCCGGAACCCTACAACAATCTCGCGGTACTGTATGCGGCCCAGGGCCAGTACGAGAAAGCACGGCAGCAGCTCGAGATGTCCATCCGCACGCACCCGAGCTACGCGACGGCTTACGAGAACCTCGGCGACGTCTACGCCAAGCTCGCGAGCCAGGCGTACGACAAGGCGCTCCAGCTCGATTCCTCCAACTCGACGGCGAAGAGCAAGCTGTCGCTGATCAAGGAGCTGATCAGCCGCGCGCCGTCCGCGACGCCGGCCGTGGCCGCGCAGCCGCCCGCCGCGGTCGCCGCAGCGCCGAAGTCCGCGCCGCCCGCCGCCGCCGAGGCCAAGAGCGAGGCCGCTGCGCCCAAGACCGAGCCCGCGAAGGCGACCGCGACCCCGCCCGGAGCCGGCGACGAGGTGCTGAAGACGGTGCAGGCCTGGGCGAGCGCGTGGTCGAAGAAGGACGTCGACGCCTACCTCGCGTTCTACGCCAACGACTTCAAGCCCCCCAAGGGCGAGGCGCGCGCACAATGGGAGAAGGCGCGCAAAGAGCGGATCTCCGCGCCGAAGCGCATCCAGGTGACCATCGAGGCGCCCAAGGTGACCCTGAAAGGCGACGACAACGCGGTGGTCTCGTTCCGCCAGAAGTACCGCTCGGACAACCTGCAGTCGAGCAACAGCAAGACGCTGATCCTCGTGCGCGCCGAGGGCAAGTGGAAGATCCAGCAGGAACGGGTCGGGGGCTGATGAACGCCAAGGGACGCATCGCCGTCGCCGCGGCCGCGGTCGTGGCGGTCGTCGTCATGGGCGCGCTCGCCACCTTCGGCAAGAGCGTCGCGCCCGCCGTCGCCCGGGCGATCGACCCCGACGCCGCCAAGATGATGATGGCCGGCGACCGCACCGCCGACGCCTACCTCGCGCGCACGTTCGAGGACATCTCGCACGAGCGCTTCGACCTGGCGCAGGGCGAGATCGACGCGCTGCTCAAGGTCAAGCCGAACTTCCGCCTGGCGCACCTGATCAAGGGCGACCTGCTGCTCGCCCGGGCGCGTCCCGTGACCGCCATCGGCGCGGTGAAGAATGCGCCGAGCGACCGTCTGGAGGGCCTGCGCGCCGAGGCGATCGCACGCCTGCGCGCGTACCGCGAGCGGCCGCGCGCGGACCTGGTGCCGCGCTACCTGATGCAGATGCGCGACGACCAGAAGTACGCGATCGTCGTCGACACGCACCGGTCGCGCCTGTACCTGTACGAGAACGTCGACGGCCGCCCGCGCTTCGTCGCCGACTACTACGTCAGCTCGGGGAAGAACGGCGCGGCGAAGATGCGCGAGGGCGACGAGAAGACGCCGGTGGGCGTCTACCACGTCGTCGCCAGTTTGCCGCGGCAGAAGCTGTCCGATTTCTACGGCACCGGCGCGTTTCCGATCGACTATCCCAACGAGTGGGACCGGCTCAAGGGCCGCAACGGCCACGGCATCTGGCTGCACGGCGTGCCGAGCGACACCTACAGCCGTCCGCCGCGCGCGAGCAACGGCTGCGTGGTGCTCGCCAACGCCGACCTCGACGCGATCGCTCGCGACCTGCAGGTGGGTCTCACGCCGGTGATCATCAGCGAAGACGTCGAGTGGACCAGCTTCGACGACTGGGCGCAGGAGCGCAAGGCGTTCCAGGCGCAGCTCGAGCAGTGGCGCGCCGACTGGGAGAGCCGCGACGCCGATCGCTACCTCGGCCACTACTCGCGCAGTTTCCGCGCGAACGGCGAGGACCTCGCCGCCTGGAGCCGCCACAAGCGCCAGGTCAACACCGGCAAGACCTGGATCAAGGTGGGCGTGCGCAACGTCAGCATGTTCCGCAATCCGGGCAAGGAAGACCTGGTGGTCGTGACCTTCGACCAGGATTACCGCTCGAACAACTTGTCGAACACGATGAGAAAGCGCCAGTACTGGGAGCGCGAGGGTGGCACCTGGCGCATCGTCTACGAGGGCTCGGCCTGAGCCTTTCGCTTCCCGCATCACCCCATCGAAGGACAGTGGCCATGCGCAATCTCGTGCTCGCTTCGCTGATGCTCTTCGCCGCCGCCGCGTGGGCGCAGAACCCGCGCGTGGAGATGAAGACCAGCGCCGGCCGCATCGTGATCGAGCTCGACGCCGCGAACGCGCCGAAGACGTCGGCCAACTTCCTGCAGTACGCGAAGGACGGCTTCTACAACGGCACGATCTTCCACCGCGTGATCGACGGCTTCATGATCCAGGGCGGCGGCTTCGACCGCGACATGCGCCAGAAGCCCACGCGCGCACCGATCGCCAACGAGGCCGGGCGCTCCTCCAAGGGGGGCCTGCGCAACGACGTCGGCACCGTCGCGATGGCGCGCACGTCGGACCCCGACTCGGCCACCGCGCAGTTCTTCATCAACGTCCACAGGAACGATTTCCTGAACTTCAGGGAGCCCACCCCGCAGGGCTACGGGTACGCGGTATTCGGCCGCGTCGTCGAGGGCATGGAGGTAGTACAGAGGATCGCCAAGGTCCCGACCGCCACCGTCGGGCCGTACCAGAACGTACCGCGGTCGCCGATCGTGATCGAGTCGGCGACCGTGCTGCCCGCGAAGTAGGAGGCATCATGGTCAGGTTTCACACCAACCACGGCGTCATCGGCATCGAGCTCGACGACAAGCGCGCTCCCGAGACGGTCAAGAACTTCCTCGGCTACGTCGAATCCGGGTTCTACGCGAACACCGTGTTCCACCGGGTGATCGACGGCTTCATGATCCAGGGCGGCGGCTTCGAGCCGGGGATGCGCCAGAAGCCGACGCGAGCGCCGATCCAGAACGAGGCGGCGAACGGCCTGAAGAACGACCGCTATTCCATCGCCATGGCGCGCACGAACGACCCGCACTCGGCGTCGAGCCAGTTCTTCATCAACGTGAAGGACAACTCGTTCCTGAACCACAGCGCGCCCAGTGCCGAAGGCTGGGGCTACTGCGTGTTCGGCAAGGTCGTGGAGGGCCAGGACGTCGTCGACAAGATCAAGGGCGTGAAGACGGGCAAGCGCGGCTTCCACAGCGACGTGCCGGTCGAGGACGTCGTCATCGAGAAGGCGGAGGTCGTCTAGGATCCGGATGGCGGTCCTGTTCATCTCGGATCTGCATCTCTCGGAGACCCGGCCGGAGATCAACCGGGTCTTCTTCGACTTCCTGCGCGGTCGCGCCGCGCGCGCCGGCGAGCTCTGGATCCTCGGCGACCTCTTCGAGTACTGGGCCGGGGACGACGACGCCGACGACCCGTTCAACCGCGGCGTGCTCGACGCGATTGCGCAATGTTCTCGCGCGGGCGCCCGCATCCGCGTCATGCACGGCAACCGCGACTTTCTCATGGGACCGGAGTTCGAGGCGGCGACCGGCGCCAAGCTCGTCGACGACCCTTACACCGCGTTCATCGGCGGCCGCACGACGCTGCTCACCCACGGCGACACGCTCTGCACCGACGACAAGGAATACCAGGCGTTCCGCCGGCAGGTGCGCGCGAAAGACTGGCAGGAGCGCTTCCTCGCCCTGTCCCTCTCAGAGCGCAAGAAGCAGATCGCGGCCTTGCGCGAGCGCAGCGAGACCGAGAAGGCGCGCAAGCCCGCCGAGATCATGGACGTGAACCCGAAGGCGGTCGAGTCGCTGCTGCGCGCGCACGCCTATCCGCGGCTGATCCACGGCCACACGCACCGGCCTGCGCGTCACGAGCACGTCGTCGACGGGCGCACCTGCGAGCGCTGGGTGCTCCCCGACTGGTACGAGACGGGCGGCGTGCTCGTGTGCGACGAGGGAGGCTGCCGCCTGGAGCGGCCTGCCTAGCCCAGCCCGCGCGCGAGATCCTCGCGCAGATCGCGGACGGATTCGAGACCGACCGCAACCCGCATCAGCCCCTCCCCGATTCCGGCCCGCGCCCGCGCCTCGGGCGTGATCCGCCCGTGCGTCGTCGTCGCAGGATGCGTGATGGTCGTCTTGGTATCGCCGAGGTTCGCGGTGATCGAGATCAGCTTCGTCGAGTCGATCACCCGCCACGCGGCTTCGCGCCCGCCCTTCACGGCGAAGGAGACGATCGCGCCGCCCGAGCGCTGCTGGCGCATCGCGAGCGCGTGCTGCGGATGCGACGCGAGACCCGGGTAGTACACGCGCTCGACCTTCGGGTGCGACTCGAGCCACTTCGCCAGCTCGAGGGCATTGGCCGACTGGGCCTCCATCCGGATCTTGAGCGTCTCGAGCCCCTTCAACAGCACCCACGCGTTGAACGGGGACAGGCTGGGCCCCGCGGTTCGCAGGAACGAGAACACGGCGTCCATCACCGGTCCTTTGGCGCCGAGGATCGCGCCGCCAAGCACCCGCCCCTGCCCGTCGAGGTACTTGGTCGCGGAGTGGATCACGAGGTCGGCGCCCAGCTCGATCGGTTTCTGCAGCGCGGGCGTGCAAAAGCAGTTGTCCACCACCAGCAGCGCACCGCCGTCGTGCGCGACCCTGGCGAGCGCGGCGATGTCGAACACCTCCGTCATCGGGTTGGACGGCGACTCGAGGAACACCAGCTTCGTGCCCGGCTTCATCGCCGAGCGCCAGCTCTTCGGATCGTTGCCGTCGGCGTAGGTCGTCTCGACGCCGAACTTGGCGAGGATGTTGTTGAGCATCTGCACCGTCGCGCCGAACACGCCCGAGGAGCACACGACGTGATCTCCAGCCTTCAGCGTGGCCATCGCCGTCGCGAGGATCGCCGACATGCCCGACGCGGTCGCCACGCACGCCCCGGCGCCCTCGAGCGCGGCGAGGCGCTCCTGGAACGCGGTCACCGTCGGGTTGGTGAAGCGCGAGTAGATGTTCCCCGGCGCGTTGTTGCAGAAGCGGTCGGCGGCCTGCGCCGCGTTCTCGAACACGAAGCTCGAGGTGAGATACAGCGCCTCGGAATGCTCGTTGAACTGGCTGCGGTGGATGCCGGAGCGCACCGCCAGCGTCTCGATGTCGTAGTCGCTCATTTGCACTCAGTTTCGATAGGCAGAATGAAAAAACCCGTCCAGCTTTCGCTAAGACGGGCTTCGCCGCGCTTTAGCCGTATTTATAGAGCGCCCGCAAGCTGTCGATCAAATCGGCGCAGTACGCAAGTTACTCTGCGGCAAGGGGAATGTCAAATTCACCGGCTCAGGCGGTGTTGAGATCCAGCTGGCCCTGCTCGCTCTCGTCCTCGTTCTCCTGGCGTCCCGCGTGGCGCTCGCGCTCGACCGACGCGAGGTACTCCGGCGTGATGTCGCCCGTGACGTAGATGCCGTCGAAGCACGAGCACTCGAAGTTCGCGAGCTTCGGATTCACCGCGCGCACCGCGGCCTTCAGCGCGTCGAGGTCCTGGTAGACCACCGCGTCGGCTCCGATCTCGCGCGCGATCTCCTCCTCGGTGCGGCCCGTGGCGATCAGCTCGGAGCGCGTCGGCATGTCGATGCCGTAGACGTTCGGGAAGCGCACGGGCGGCGCGGCGGACGCGAAATAGACCTTGTTCGCCCCGGCCTCGCGCGCCATCTGCACGATCTCCCGGCTGGTCGTGCCGCGCACGATGGAATCGTCGACGATGAGCACGTTCTTGCCCTGGAATTCCAGGCCCGTGACCGAGAGCTTCTGCCGCACCGACTTCTTGCGGATCGCCTGGCCCGGCATGATGAAGGTGCGCCCGATGTAGCGGTTGCGGATGAAGCCCTCGCGGTACGTGACGTCGAGCCCGTGCGCGAGCTCCATCGCGCTTGGACGGCTCGTGTCGGGAACCGGGATCACGACGTCGACCGCCAGGTCGGGCATCGTGCGCTTGATCTTGGCGGCGAGCTGCCGCCCCATGTGCAGCCTGCTCTCGTAGACGGACACGCCGTCCATCACGGAATCGGGGCGCGCCAGGTACACGTACTCGAAGATGCAGGGATGGAGCTGCGGCTTCGCCGCGCATTGCCGGCTGTGGAGCTCTCCGCCCTCGTCGATGAAGATCGCCTCGCCCGGAGCCACGTCGCGCACGAGCTCGAACCCGAACGCCGTGAGTGCCACGCTCTCCGAGGCGACCAGGTACTCGCTGCCGCGGTCCGTCTCGGCCTTGCCGAACACGAGCGGCCGGATCCCGAACGGATCGCGGAACGCGAGCACGCCGTAGCCCGCGATCATCGCCACGACGGCGTAGGCGCCGCGCACGCGGCGGTGCACGTTCGCGACCGCGGCGAAGATCGTCTCGGGATCGAGCTTCTGGCCCTTGGCGGCGAGCTCGAGCTCGTGCGCGAGCACGTTGAGCAGCACCTCGGAGTCCGAGTTGGTGTTCATGTGGCGCAGGTCCTGCAGGAACATGTCCTGCTTGAGCTGCTCGGCGTTGGTCAGGTTGCCGTTGTGCGCCAGCGTCAGCCCGAACGGCGAGTTGACGTAGAACGGCTGCGCCTCGGCGGCGTCGAAGGCGGAGCCCGCCGTCGGATAGCGGCAATGGCCGATGCCCCAGTTGCCGACGAGATCGCGCATGTTGCGCGTGCGGAACACGTC
>DATDMW010000086.1:0-10158 GCA_036518595.1 Burkholderiales bacterium | reverse complement strand
CGGCTGGAAGCCGGTATCGGGCTCGGGCGGACGATCGGCCGCGGGCTGCGCCGCGAGCGCGAGCGGAACGAAAACGAGCAACGCGGCGAGCGCGCCGCGCCAGCGGGTACCGGGCGTCATTGCTCCCGGTACGATACGGGGTCAGCTACCGGGCGTCCAGAGCTTCGGCCCCGAGCCCGCCAGCTCGAGCATGAGCTCGTTCGAGCGCCTGACGAAGCCCGCGGGATCGTCGAGCTGGCCGCCCTCGGCGAGCAGCGCCTGGTCGAACAGCACGTGCGCCCAGTCGCCGAAGCGGTTCTGCTCCTGCTTCAGCCGCTGGACGATCGCATGTCCCGGGTTGATCTCGAGAATGGGCCTCGCCGTCGGCACCTTCTGTCCCGCGGCCTTGAGGATGCGGCCGAGGTTGCCGCCGAGGTCGTGCTCGTCCGCGACCAGGCACGAGGGCGACCCGGTGAGGCGCGACGTGACGCGCACGTCCTTCACCCGGTCGCCGAGCGCGGCCTTGAGCTTCTCGACTACCTCGCGCAGGTCGCCGGCGAGGCGCTCCTCTTCCTTCTTTTCCTCGTCGGTGCGGATCCGACCCAGGTCGAGCTCGCCGCGCGCGACCGAGACGAACGGCTTGCCTTCGTGCTCGGGCAGGTTGGCCACGAGCCATTCGTCCACGCGCTCGTGCAGCAGGAGCACCTCGATGCCGCGCTTGCGGAATATCTCGAGGTGCGGGCTGTTCTTCGCGGCGAGGAAGCTGTCGGCGGTGACGTAATAGATGCCGCCCTGCCCCTCCTTCATGCGCGCGACGTAATCGGAGAGCGACACGGATTGCTCCTCGGAGTCCGAGTGCGTCGAAGCGAATCGCAGCAGCTTCGCCAGCCGCTCCTTGTTCACCGCGTCCTCGCCGACGCCTTCCTTCAGGACGCGGCCGAACTCCTTCCAGAACGCCGTGTACTGATCTTTCCGGTTCTCGGCCAGGTCCTCGAGCAGCCCGAGCACGCGCTTGGTGCAGCCCGAGCGGATGGCGTCGATGTCCTTGCTCTCCTGCAGGATCTCGCGCGAGACGTTGAGCGGCAGGTCGTTGGAGTCGACCACGCCGCGCACGAAGCGCAGGTACGCCGGCAGCAGCTGCTCGGCGTCGTCCATGATGAAGACGCGGCGCACATACAGCTTCAGGCCGCGACGCTGGTGGCGGTCCCACAGGTCGAACGGCGCGCGCGCCGGAACGTAGAGAAGCTGCGTGTACTCCTGGCGCCCCTCGACCCGGTTGTGCGTCCAGGCGAGCGGCGCCTCGAAATCGTGCGCCACGTGCGTGTAGAACTCGACGTACTGCTCGTCGGTGACCTCGCTCTTCGGGCGCGCCCACAGGGCGCTCGCCTGGTTGACGGTCTCGTCCTCGCCGGTCGCGACGTAATCGTTCTTCTCCGGGTCCCAGCGCGTCTTCTCCATCACGATCGGAATGGCGATGTGATCGGAGTACTTGCGGATGATGGTCTTCAGCCGCAGGTCCGAGAGCAGCTCGTCCTCGCCCTCGCGCAGGTGCAGCACGACCTCCGTGCCGCGCCGCTCCTTCTCGACGCTCTCGATCGTGTACTCCCCGGCGCCCCCGGATTCCCAGCGCACGGCCTCGCCGGCCGGGGCGCCCGCCCGGCGCGTGACCAGCGTGACGCGGTCCGCGACGATGAACGACGAGTAGAAGCCGACGCCGAACTGCCCGATGAGACGCGCGTCCTTCGCCTGGTCCCCCGTCAGGGACTGGAAGAACTCGCGCGTGCCCGACTTCGCGATCGTGCCGATGTTCCGGATCACCTCGTCGCGCGACATGCCGATGCCGTTGTCGGAGACGGTGATCGTGCGCGCCGACTTGTCGAAGGACACGCGGATCCGGAGATCGGCGTCCGAGCCGTACAGCGCATTGTCCGACAGCGCCTCGAAGCGCAGCTTGTCGGCGGCGTCGGACGCGTTCGAGATCAGCTCGCGCAGGAAGATCTCCTTGTTGCTGTACAAGGAGTGGATCATCAGGTCGAGGAGCTGCTTCACCTCGGCCTGGAAGCCGAGCGTCTCCTTGGCGGTCGTCGTCGTCATGCCGTGCTCCATGGGGTTGCCCGCGGCCGGATCATGTAACAGGTTGTAAAGAATCCACCCGCGCCAGGCCAGAATGAGGCCCGGCGCCGCAAATTTCAACCCTGCCCGGCCGGGACGCTCCGATGGCAGCGCCATTGACGCTACAATCGGGATTCCGGACACCTCCCCCCCATTCGCCTTATGCTCGTGAAGCTCGCTTCGCTCGCCGCGCTGCTCCTCGGCCTGTTGCCCGCAGTGGCCGCCCCGGCGGGGCCCGCCCCCGCCGGGGCGGCCGCTCCGTCCCGGGTGTCGCCCGCGCCTGCGAAAGTCGTTTCGATCGAAGGCGTCACGGAATACCGCCTCGCCAACGGGCTGAAGCTGCTTCTCGTCCCGGATCCCTCGATCGACACCATCACGGTGCACATCACCTACCTCGTGGGCTCGCGCAACGAGGGCTACGGCGAGGCCGGGATGGCGCACCTGCTCGAGCACATGCTGTTCCGGGGCACGCCGCGCTATCCGAACGTGAAGGGCGAGTTCCTGAAGCACGGCGCGCGCTTCAACGGCACGACCTCGTACGACCGCACCAACTATTTCGAGACCTTCACCGCCGACGACAAGAACCTCGAGTGGGCGCTCGACATCGAGGCCGACCGCATGCGCAACGCGCGCGTGTCGCGCAAGGACCTCGACGCGGAGATGACGGTCGTGCGCAACGAGTTCGAGTCCGGCGAGAACAACCCCTACGCGGTGCTGCGCGAACGCGTCGCCTCGGCGGCCTACGTATGGCACAACTACGGCCGTGCGATCATCGGCGCGCGCTCCGACATCGAGAACGTGCCGATCGAGCGCCTGCAGGCCTTTTACCGCGAGTTCTACGAGCCCGACAACGCCGTGCTGATCGTCTCGGGCCGCTTCGACGAGGCGGCCGCGCTGCGCCTGGTGCAGAAGCATTTCGGACCGCTACCCCGGCCGGCGCGCGCGCTGCGCAAGACCTACACGGTCGAGCCGACGCAGGACGGCGAGCGCACGGTGACGCTGCGGCGCGTCGGCGACGCGCCGCTCGTGTCGGTGCTGTACCACCTGCCTCCGGGCACGCACCCCGACTACGCGGCGGTCGACGTCCTGGTCGCCATGCTCAACCACGTTCCCTCGGGACGGCTGCACAAGGCCCTGGTCGAGACCGGCAAGGCGAGCTACGTCTTTGGCAGCGAGCGCCAGCAGCGCGAGGCCGGCTACGGCTATTTCGGCGCCGGGCTGCCCCCCGTCGGCTCGCTCGACGACGCGCGCGACGTGCTGCTCGCCACCCTCGAGGAGGTCGGCCGCAGCCGGCCATCCGACGACGAGGTCGAGCGCGCGCGCACGCGCCTGCTCAACGACATCGAGCTGAGCATCGCGGACTCGCGCCAGCTCACGGGCGCGCTCTCGGAGTACGCCGCGATCGGCGACTGGCGCATGCTGTACCTGCACCGCGACCGGCTGCGCAAGGTCACGCCCGAGGACGTGCAGCGCGTCGCCGCGCATTACCTGAAGGCGTCGAACCGCACCGTGGGCCTGTTCATCCCGACCAAGGAGCTCGACCGCGCCGAGATCCCGGCGGTGCCCGACGTCGCCGCGGCGCTGAAGGACTACAGGGGCTCGGGCGCGGTCGTCCAGGGCGAGGCGTTCGATCCGACGCCGGCGAATATCGAGGCCCGCACCATCCGCGGAACGCTGCCCGGAGGGCTCAAGCTGGCCCTGCTGCCGAAGCGCACGCGCGGCCACACGGTCGTGGCGCAGATCAGCCTGCGCTGGGGCACCGAGCAGAGCAAGGTCGGACGCAGCGCCGCGTGCGGCGCGGCGAGCGCGATGCTGGTGCGCGGCACGCAGAAGAAGACGCGCGAGCAGATCCGCAACGAGTTCGACCGGCTGAAGGCGAACGTCGGCATCGGCGCGGAAGGCGGGTCGATCGAGACCGTGCGCGAAAGCCTGCCCGACGTGCTGCGCCAGGTCGCCGAGGTGCTGCGCGAGCCGTCCTTTCCGGCGAGCGAGTTCGAGCAGTTCCGGCGCGCCGCGCTGACCAGCATCGACACGCAGCGCAGCGACCCGGGCGCGCTCGCCGGGCTCGCGATCTCGCGCCACCTGAATCCCTACCCGCCCGGCCACTGGCTCTACAACATGACGCTCGAGGAGCGCGCCGCGAAGCTCAAGGACCTGAGCCTCGAGGACGTGAAGCGCTGCTACACCGACCTGGTCGGCGCATCGAACGGCGAGATCGCGGTCGTCGGCGACTTCGATCCCGACGAGGTGACGCGGCTCCTGGGTCAGCTCCTCGGCGACTGGAAAAGCCCGGGCCCCTACTCGCGAATCGCGCACCCCTACCGGGACGTGTCGGCGATCAACGAGGCGATCCTCACGCCCGACAAGGCGAACGCGGTCTACCGCGCCGGGATGAACCTCAAGATCCGCGACGACAATCCCGACTTCCCCGCGCTGCTGCTGGGCAATTACCTGCTCGGCGGCGGGTCCGATTCGCGGCTGCTGCGTCGCGTGCGCGAGCAGGAGGGCCTGTCGTACAGCGTCGGCTCGTACGTCTCGGCCGACAGCCTGGACCAGCACGGCGCGTTCGGCGTGTACGCGATCTATGCGCCGCAGAACCGTGCGCGTGTCGAGGCGCTGATCATGGAGGAGCTGCGCAAGGCGCTCGACCAGGGGTTCGGCGCGGAGGAGGTCGAGAATGCGAAGCGCGGCCTGCTGCAGGCGCGCAAGGTCGCGCGCACGCAGGACGACGCGCTCGCGAGCCGTCTCGCTTCCTACCTGTTCGTCGGCAGGACCTTCGACTGGGACGCGCAGCTCGAGCGGCGCATTGCCGGCCTCACTCCCGCCGAAGTCCAGGCCGCGCTGCGGCGCTATGTCGATCCGGCGAAGCTCTCGGTCGTGAAGGCGGGCGATTTCCCGAAGGTCGCGGGAGCGAGCGAGCCCGCGCCAGCGAACTGAGCGCTAGCGCAACTCGTCGTAGCGGACCTCGAGGATCTCGAGCTCCTCGGCTCCGGACGGCGTGTTGACGGTCACGGCGTCCCCTTCGCGCGCCTTCAGCAGCGCCTTGGCGATCGGCGAGATCCAGGAGACGCGGCGGTGCGCGGGGTCCACCTCGTCGGTCCCCACGATGCTCACCGTCTGCTCCTGGCCCTTGCCGTCGCGATAGACCACCGTCGCCCCGAAGAACACGCGGTCCTGGTCCTGGTCGCGCGGGTCCACCACTTCGGCGATCTCGAGGCGCTTCATCAGGTAGCGGATCCGCCGCTCGATCTCGCGCAGGCGGCGCTTGCCGTAGATGTAGTCGGCGTTCTCGGAGCGGTCGCCGTTCGAGGCCGCCCAGGCGACGGTCTTGACCAGCTCGGGGCGCTCGACCTCGACCAGCGTCTTCAGCTCGGATTTCAGGCGCGCGTGCCCGGCGGGCGTGATGTAGTTCTTCACGCCCTTCGGCTGCTGCGCCTCTAGCTCCGGCTCATCCTCGAGCGCGTCGTCGTTTTCGCGGGTAAAAGCTTTGCTCATGAACCAATAGGGCGCCCGGCGGGAACAGGACAATTATAATAGGCGCAAAGAGGGGGTCGGAGACGGGACAGTGCCCGGACGCCCGGCCCAGGGAGCATCGATGGGCAAGATCAAGAACATCCGCGAGTGGACGCTGTTCGTGCTGGTCGGCGGGACGGCGCTGCTCGCCAACCTGCCGGAGGACTGGCTCGCGGCCCTCAGCGTCGAGCGCAACGTCCTGCTCGCGCTGCTCGCGCTGATCGTCTTCATCGCGCTGTTTCTCTACCTGAAATTCCAGTTCTTCTTCCTGGTGGTCCTGCTCGCGGTCGCGGCCAACATGCCCGCCGACGTCGCGGACAAGCTCGGCGTCGCGACCGCGCCCCTCGTGATCGCGATGATCGCGATGGTGGGCATCTCGCTCATCAACTACGTCGTCGGGATCCTTCCGACCGGCCTGGAGACCAAGCCCAAGGAGAGGAGCGTCGAGGGTATCAAGGCCATCTTCTACGCGATCGAGAAGGGCAACCTGGTCTACGCCCAGAAGCTGCTGTCGAAGAATTTCGACCCCAACCTGCGCGCCGAGAACGGCTACACGCCGCTCATGTATGCAACCTTGCGCGGGGACGCGAAGATGGTCGAGCTGCTGCTGCGCAACGGCGCCGACGTCAGCCTCGTCAGCAAGAGCGGCGACACGGCGATCGAGCTCGCGCTGAGCGGCGGCTTCCCGGAGTGCGCCAACATCCTCAAGCAGGCCCGCGCGGAGCAGCAAGCCCGCGAGGAAGCCCTGCGCGCGCGGCAGGCTGCGGCGACCTGATTCTCCGCGCCTTCCCGCGGCCCATGCGGGACGCGCCGTAACGCCGCTGTAACCTTCTGTATCCCTGCCCGTTTCGCACGGAACTCGCCGGGCCGTGCAGTGCCCAAGGAAGGACCCCAAGAAGGAGACTCGCATGGTGAACAGCAAGCTGCCGATCGTCGTTGCCGCCTGTCTCGGCGCGGCCACGCTCCTCGGCTACGCGGGCGGCCGGCTGGCGCCGATCACGGCGTCGCCTGCAGCGACCGCGCAGCAAAAGCAGGAAGCGCAGCAAACGCAGCAGCCCCCGGTCAGCCAGGCGACCCGGCCGCTGCCGGATTTCAGCACCCTGGTCGAGCAGTACGGACCGGCGGTCGTGAACATCAGCACCACGCAGAAGGTGAGCGCGCAGGACCGGCTGCAGGGAATGGACCCGAACGACCCGCTGTACGAGTTCTTCAAGCGCTTCAACATCCCGATTCCCGAGGGTAATTCCGTTCGGCAGGGCCTGGGATCCGGGTTCATCGTGAGCCACGACGGCTACATCCTGACCAACGCGCATGTGGTCGCGGACGCGACGCAGGTGACCGTGAAGCTCACGGACAAGCGTGAGTTCAAGGCCAAGGTCATCGGCGTCGACAAGCGCAGCGACGTGGGCCTGGTCAAGATCGAAGCCAGCGACCTGCCCGTGGTGCGCATCGGCGACGTGTCGAAGGCGAAAGTCGGCGAGTGGGTGGCGGCCATCGGCTCGCCGTTCGGCCTCGACAACTCGGTGACCGCCGGCATCATCTCGGCGAAGGCGCGCTCGCTCCCCGACGAGAGCTACGTGCCGTTCCTGCAGACCGACGTCGCGATCAATCCCGGCAACTCGGGCGGGCCCCTGTTCAACCTCAACGGAGAGGTGATCGGCATCAATTCCCAGATCTACAGCCGCACCGGCGGCTACATGGGACTGTCGTTCGCCGTGCCCATCGACCTCGCGATGAAGGTCAAGGAGGACCTCCAGAAGTACGGCCGCGTCGAGCGCGGCCGCCTCGGCGTCACCGTGCAGCCCATGACCAAGGAGCTCGCGCAGGCCTTCGGCATCAAGCAGACCGACGGCGCGCTGGTCAGCTCGGTCGAGCCCGGCAGCCCGGCCGCCAAGGCGGGGTTCCAGGCGGGCGACGTCATCACCAGGGTCAACGACAAGCCCGTCGAGCAGTCGAGCGACCTCCCGCGGGTGATCGGGGAGACCAAGCCCGGGACGAGCATCACGCTGTCGATCATGCGCCAGGGTCAGCCGCACGATCTGCGCGTCCAGGTGGGGCGCGCGCCCGACGAGGAGAAGGTGGCGAAGGCCGACGCGCAAGAGAAAGAGCAAGCCAAGCCGCAGGGCAAGCTCGGCGTGGCGGTGCGTCCGCTGACCGGCGAGGAGCGCAAGCAGCTTGGCACCGAATCGGGCGTGATCGTCGAGAACGCCACCGGGCCCGCCGCCAAGGCCGGGATCCAGCCGGGCGACGTGATTCTCGGCGTGAACAACCAGCCGGTGAAGAACATCGATCAGCTGCGGGAGCTGGTCGACCGCGCGAAGGGCAACGTCGCGCTGCTCGTGCAACGGGAGAACGCGCGGGTGTACGTGCCCGTGCCGCTCGGCTGACGCGGGCAGTCTGCGACGAAGAAGACCGCGCCTCCGGGCGCGGTCTTTTTTTGGGCGGCTCGCGCCGCTGCTAGAATCGGCCCGGCACTCCGAGGAGAACGCCATGGCCGCTCCGCGCCCCCTGCAGTTCGACACGCTCACCCTGCACGCAGGCCAGCAGCCGGACCCGCTCACGGGCGCGCGCGCCACGCCGATCTACTTCACGACCTCGTTCGTCTTCCGCGACGCCGATCACGCCGCCGCCCTCTTCGATATGGAGCGCGCGGGCCACGTCTATTCGCGCATCTCGAACCCGACGAACGCGGTGCTCGAGGAACGCATCGCCGCGCTCGAGGGAGGCGTCGGCGCCATCGCGACGGCGAGCGGCCAGGCGGCCCTGCACCTGGCGATCGCGACGCTGATGGGCGCCGGCTCGCACATCGTCGCGTCGCGCTCGCTCTACGGCGGCTCGCACAACCTTCTCTCTTATACGCTGCCGCGCTTCGGCATCGAGACGACCTTCGTCGATCCGCGCGATCTCGGCGCCTGGCGGGACGCGGTGCGCCCGAGCACCCGGCTGTTCTTCGGCGAGACGCTCGGCAACCCGGGGCTCGACGTGCTCGACGTCGCCGCGGTGGCCGAGCTGGCGCACGCCGCCAAGGTGCCGCTGCTGGTCGACTCGACGTTCACGACGCCTTATCTGCTGCGTCCGTTCGACCATGGCGCCGACCTCGTCGTCCACTCCGCGACGAAGTTTCTCGGCGGCCACGGCGTTGCGATCGGCGGCGTGCTCGTGGACGGGGGAAGCTTCGACTGGGATGCCTCCGGGAAATTTCCCGAGCTGACCGAGCCCTACGGCGGCTTCCACGGCATGGACTTCACCGAGGAATCGACGGTGGCCGCGTTTCTCCTGCGCGCCCGCCGCGAAGGCCTGCGCGATTTCGGCGCCTGCATGAGCCCGGCGACCGCGTTCCAGATCCTGCAAGGCGTCGAGACGCTGCCGCTTCGCATGCAGCGCCACGTGGAGAACGCGCGCAAGGTGATCGCCTTTCTGTCCGGCCATCCGGCGGTCGCGAGCATCGCGTATCCCGAGCTGCCCTCGCACCCCGATCATGCGCTCGCGAGGCGCCTGCTGCCTCGAGGCTGCGGCGCGGTTTTCAGCTTCAACCTCGAGGGCGATCGCGCGGCCGGCCGCCGCTTCATCGAGTCGCTGCGCGTCTTCTCGCACCTCGCGAACGTCGGCGACGCGAAATCGCTCGTGATCCATCCCGCGAGCACCACCCATTTCCGCATGGACGCCGAAGCCCTGCGCGCCGCGGGCATCACCGAGGGCACGGTTCGGCTTTCGATCGGCCTCGAGGACGCGGAAGATCTCATCGAGGACCTCGACCGGGGCCTTGCCGCCGCGGCGAAGGCGTGATGGATCTCGCCGTTCACGGCAGGCGCGCGTACGCGTACACGGGAGGCGTGCCCTTCGATGCGTCGCTGCGGACCGTGGTCTTCGTCCACGGTGGCGCGCTCGATCACAGCGTCTGGGGATTGCAGACTCGCTACCTCGCGCATCACGGCCGGGCCGTGCTCGCGCCCGACCTCCCGGGGCACGGCCGCAGCGAAGGACCCGCTCTGCGCAGGATCGAAGAAATAGCGGAATGGCTGATCGCGCTGCTCGACGCGGTCGGCGTCGCCCGGGCCGCCCTCGTCGGCCACAGCATGGGTTCGCTGGTCGCGCTCGATTGCGCCGCTCGGTTCCCCGAGCGCGTCGAGGCGCTCGCCCTGATCGGCTCGGCCTTCCCCATGCGCGTGAGCGCCGAGCTGCTCGAAGCTACGCGCAGCGACGAGCCCCGCGCGCGCGCCATGATCAACGCCTGGTCGCACGGCGGCTACGCGCAGTTCCCGGGGAATCCCGGACCGGGCTCGTGGGTGATCGGCGCGAACCTGAGGCTGATGCAGCGCGCGAAGCCGGGCGTGCTCCATGCCGACTTCTCCGCGTGTAACGATTACACCGAAGGGCTCGATCGCGCGGCGCAGGTGCGCTGCCCGGCGCTGCTGCTGTCGGGTCGCCGTGATCAGATGACCCCGGCGCGAAGCGCGCGCGCGCTGGCGTCCGCGATCGCGGGCGCCGAGTGGGTCGAGCTCGACCGGTGCGGGCACAACGTCATGGCGGAGAAACCCGACGAGCTGCTCGACC
>DATDMW010000085.1:0-2176 GCA_036518595.1 Burkholderiales bacterium | reverse complement strand
GAGCGCGAGACCGGGAGAGAGCGTGCGCTGGTAGCGGCCGAAGCGTTCGATCACGCCCGCGCGCGCCGGCGGAACGATGCGGATCGTGCGCGCGACGACGAGCAGAACCAACGCGGCGACGGCGAGCAAGACGATCAGAGCGACCATGGTTTTCTCCCGTTCAACGTAGGACGAGCGCCGTGGCGCCCTCGATCTGTGCGACTTCGACCTGTTCCCCCGCCGGCAACGCTTCCCCTTGGAGATACGGACGCGCGGACCACTCCTCGCCGCCGATCTTCACCCGGCCGCCGGAGTCGTCGACCAGCTCCAGCACGAGCGCCTTCCTTCCCACGAGCGCGGCCGTGCCCGTGCGGCTGACCGCGGGCAGCCGGATGTGGCGCCGCGCGAGCGGGCGAAGAACCATCACGCAGATCGCCGCCGCCCCGACGAATGCGAGCAGCCCGCCGACAGCGCCCGCGGCCAGTCCGGCGACGATCGCGGCGACCAGCGCCGCCACCGCAAGAGGACCGAGGAAGAACAAGCCGGGCGTGAACAGCTCGCCGATCGCGAGCAGCGAGGCCGCGATTGCCCAGAGCGCCCAGGTCGGAGTGCCGAAGATCAAACCGCGCCTCCGATGCCGGCCGGTGCCCGTTCGCTCGCTGGTACAAGCCTCGGGCCGACCATCGCGTACGAGCGGTCGCCGACCGACAGTTCGGCCGAGTCGACGTCGTCGTCGGTGAGCCATGACTGGACCGTGTCGATCACTGCGAGGATCGAGCGCGATTCCCATTCGGACCGTACCCGGACCTCGTTCAGGGACCGGTCGAAGGAGACCGACGAGCGGTCGAACAGTGCTGCGAGGCGCCGCAGCAGGCCGAGCGCCTCGGCGGCGTCCGGTAGCACGACGCGGATCTCGACCATTCGACCTTCCCGGCTCGAAGCGTCTTCGCCGACCGCGAGGATGAGGCCGGCCCGATACGGCTCCAACCCGCGTCGCTGTGGGAGGATCTCCCGCGGCGTTTCGTGCTAAGCGCCGCGCGGTGACTCGCTGCGCCGATCGCTATGGCGCTGCAGCCGTAAGCCTAGCACCGACGGGATCGCCCGTTCATTCGGGCGGTGAGCTCGAGGATGCTGCGGGTGTCTGCGCGGGCGGCAGCAGCAGCAGGTGGCTGTCGACGATCGCCTGGGCGATGTCGACGAGCTTGTGGCCGTTGTGCTGCGAATGGTCGCGCAGCATCTCGAATGCCCGCGCGGCACTGATCGCGTGGCGGGCCATCAGGATCCCTTTCGCCTGCTCGATCGTCGCCCGACGCCCGAACGCGCCCTGCAGGCTGTGGTACTCGGCGAACCGTTGCAAGGTGATGTCGATCGCGCTCTGCAGCTCCTCGGGGCTGCCGTCGACGATGTAGGCGAAGACGCCGCGCTTCGCCGCCTCGTGCACGTACGCCGGGTCCTTGGCCGAGAGGAGCGCGATCACAGGACAGGACGCCTCGCGGACGATCTCGGTGATCAGCTCGAGCGCGTGCTCGGAATGCAGGCCGAGCCCGACGAGGGCCACATCCGGTCGCTCCCTCGCGGTCACCGCGCCGACCTCTTTCACGTAGATCTCGCGGGCGATCACCTCATGCCCCAGCCCGGCCACCACCTGCGCAAGCAACTCGAGCCGCTCCCGCTTCTCATTCGCGATCAGGACGCGCAGATGCCGAACCTCGTCCACGGCCATTGTCGGCAAATGTAGCGCGGCCTTTGGGCTTCGGCTCTTGGCGCAACTGCGCGTTCGAGTTCGATCGGAAGGCGACGTATGCACTGGGGTGCCGCCAACATCTGCGGGCCAGAAACAGATCCGCCTCAAGAGCATGGGCCGGAGTTGGTTGGTCGACCGCAGCCTCAGGTCGGTAGTCGAGCTCGTGCGGAAGGGGCGATCTTGGAAGCCGGCAGGCCGGGAACTCTCGAGGACGAGGGCTCGGACGGGCGAGCAACGACGCCCGTTCATTGCGGCACTCGCCCGAACAAGAACCCGCCGATCGCGGGGATTCGGTAGTGGGCGGTGACGGGATCGAACCGCCGACCCCCTGCTTGTAAGGCAGGTGCTCTCCCAGCTGAGCTAACCGCCCGGGCGTGATAACACGGTACACGTGGCCAAACGCGACGCCATCGCGCGCGTCCGCGCGATCTGCCTCGCGCTGCCCGAGACGAG
>DATDMW010000084.1:0-2210 GCA_036518595.1 Burkholderiales bacterium | reverse complement strand
CCTATCTCGACGTCTGGAAGCGCCCGCACCGGGCGCCGCAGGACACCAAGCTCGCGCTGCTGCGCGCGATGGGCGTCGACGCCGGCGACGGCGACGGCGCGCAGGCCGCGGCCGCGCTCGCCGAGGCCGAGGAGCGGCGCTGGCGCGAGGCGCTGCCCGCGGCCACCGTGGTGCGCGAGCGCGAGTCGCCGCTGCGCGTCGCGCTCGTGCTCGGCGCCGACGCCGACGCCGAGAAGATCGACTGGCTGCTCGAGCTCGAGAACGGCGAGCGCGTCGCGGGCGCGCTGCGCGCCGGGACGCTGCGCGAGCTCGAGGCGCGCGACATCGGCGGCGCGCGCCGTGTCCGCTACGCGCTCGAGCTGCCGATCGCGCCCGAGGCCGGCTATCACTGGTTCAGCCTGCGCGAGTCCGGCGCGCCGCAGCGCGTGCTCGCGTCGACGCGGCTGATCTCGTGCCCGGCGCGCTGCTTCCAGCCGGCGGGGTTCGCGGGGGACTACGAAAATGCGGGCCGGGTCTGGGGACCCGCGCTGCAGCTCTACGCGGTGCGCTCGCGGCGCAACTGGGGCATCGGCGACTATACCGATCTGGCCGAGGGGATCGAAGCGGCGGCTGCGCTCGGCGCCGGCATCGTGGGCGTGAATCCGCTGCACGCCTTGTTTCCGACGCGTCCGGAGGACGCCAGCCCGTACAGCCCGTCGAGCCGCCTCGCGCTCAACGTCCTCTACCTCGACGTGGAGCGCATCCCCGAGCTCGCCGAGTCCGACGACGAGCGCGCGCGGGTCGCCGCGCCCGGGTTCCAGGCGACGCTGCGCGCGCTGCGCGAGAAGCCGCTCGTCGACTACGCCGGCGTCGCGCGCGTCAAGCTCGACGTGCTCGAGCGCCTCTACCGCCGCTTCCGCGAGACCGCGCTCGCGGGCGACCGCGGACGCGCGTTCCGCGCCTTCCAGGCCGAGGGCGGCGAGCGCCTGCGGCTGCACGCCCTGTTCGAGGCGCTGCAGGAGCGCTTCGTCGCCGAGGATCCCGGCGTGTGGGGATGGCCCGCGTGGCCCGAGCCGTACCGCGATCCGGCCTCGCCCGAGGTCGAGCGCTTCGCGCGCGAGCACCTCGAGCGCGTCGAGCTCTGGCAATGGCTGCAGTGGCACGCGCAGACGCAGGTCGCGCGCGCCCAGCACCGCGCGATCGAGCTCGGGATGCCGGTCGGCCTCTACCTCGACCTCGCGGTCGGCTCGCACCCGGGCGGCGCGGAGACGTGGATCCAGCGCGGCCTGTACGCGACGCAGGCGAGCGTCGGCGCGCCGCCCGACGAGTTCAACCTCAAGGGCCAGGACTGGGGCCTGCCGCCGGTGATCCCGCAGCGCCTGGCGCAGGCGCGCTACGAGGGCTTCACCGCGCTGCTGCGCGCGAACATGAAGAACGCCGGCGCGCTGCGCATCGATCACGTAATGGCGCTGATGCGCCTGTTCTGGGTGCCACCGCAGGCCTCGCCGAAGGAAGGCACCTACGTCGATTATCCCTTCGCCGACCTGCTCGGCATCCTGTGCCTCGAGAGCGTGCGCAACCGCTGCATCGTCGTCGGCGAGGACCTCGGCACCGTGCCCGAGGAGGTGTTCACCGCCCTGCGCGAGCACGGCATCCTCTCGTACCGGCCGATCTGGTTCGAGCGCGACGGCGAAAGCGCCTTCCAGGCGCCCGAGCGCTACCCGGCGCAGGCGCTGGTCACGGTGAGCACGCACGACCTGCCGACGCTGCGCGGTTTCTGGCGCGGCGCCGATCTCGAGACGCGGCATCGCCTGCATCTCTTTCCCGACGAGCAGGTGCGCGCGCGCCAGCTCGACGACCGAAGCCAGGACCGCGCCCGCCTGGTGCAGGCGCTCGAGCGCGCCGGGCTCGCGCCGCCGGGCGCGGCGCCCGGGCGCGGCGACACCGACGAAGCGTTCATGGTGGCCGTGCACGCGTATCTCGCGCGCACGCCGGCGAAGCTGCTGACGTTCCAGATGGAGGACGTGTTCGGCGAGGTCGAGCAGGTGAACCTCCCGGGGACGACCGAGGAGCGGCACCCGAACTGGCGGCGCAAGCTCGCCGAGGACCTGGAGGAGTGGGCGCGCGACGCGCGCGTCCTCGCGCTGGTCGCCGCGCTGCGGCGCGAGCGCGGCCCCGCCGAGCCGCGCGAGCGGCCGCGGCGGCCCGACGCGCCCGCGGCCGCGCTCGCG
>DATDMW010000083.1:0-5516 GCA_036518595.1 Burkholderiales bacterium | reverse complement strand
TCCTCGGCGAGGCCGGCGCGCGCGCGCGCCGCCGGGCGCGCGTCGCCGCGCACCTCGCCCGATCCTGCGCTGCTTCCCCCCCGAGGGCGGCCTTGCGGCCTGCTCATGTGCGGATCTTCCGTGAAGTGGACCTACTATATTCGCTTTCCGCGGCGAGCGGCGGGTGAGGCGGTCGCGATCGGCTATAATTTCCGGTTCCGATTGAGATTTTCGCCATGACGCCGCAGACGCTCTACGACAAGCTCTGGCAGTCGCACGTGGTTCACGTCGAGGACGACGGCACGACGCTGCTCTACATCGACCGGCACCTCGTGCACGAGGTGACCAGCCCGCAGGCCTTCGAAGGCCTGAAGACGTCCGGCCGCAGGCTGTGGCGCGTCGCGGCCAACCTCGCGGTCGCCGACCACAACGTCCCGACCACCGACCGCTCGCGGGGAATCGCGGACCCGGTGTCGCGATTGCAGGTGGACACGCTGGACCGCAACTGCGACGAGCACGGGATCGTCGAGTTCAAGATGAACGACCGGCGCCAGGGCATCGTCCACGTGATCGGGCCCGAGCAGGGCGCGACGCTGCCCGGGATGACGGTCGTCTGCGGCGACTCGCACACGAGCACGCACGGCGCCTTCGGGTGCCTCGCGTTCGGGATCGGCACCTCCGAGGTCGAGCACGTGATGGCGACCCAGTGCCTGATCGCGAAGAAGATGAAGAACATGCGCGTCTCGGTGGAAGGCCTCCTGCCTCGTGGAGTCACCGCGAAGGATCTCGCGCTGGCCGTTATCGGAAGGATCGGAACGGCGGGCGGAACCGGGTACACCATCGAATATTCGGGGTCGACCATCAGCGCCCTCTCCATGGAAGGGCGCATGACCTTGTGCAACATGGCGATCGAGGCGGGCGCGCGCGCAGGCATGGTCGCGGTCGACGACACCACGATCCGCTATCTCAAAGGGCGGCCGTTCGCGCCCCGCGACGCGATGTGGGACCGCGCCGTGGCGCATTGGCGCACGCTGAAGAGCGATGAGGGCGCGGCCTTCGACCGCGTCGTCCAGATCGACGCGCGAGCGCTCAAGCCGCAGGTGACCTGGGGCACCTCGCCCGAGATGGTGGTCACGGTCGAGGACCGCGTTCCCGATCCCGACAAGGAAAGGGATTCGGTGAAGCGCGAGGGCATGGAGCGCGCGCTGCAGTACATGGGCCTCCAGCCCAACACGGCGATCACCGAAATCAGGATCGACAAGGTGTTCATCGGCTCCTGCACGAATTCCCGCATCGAGGACCTGAGAGCCGCCGCGGGCGTGGTGCGCGGCAGGCGCGTCGCGCCGAGCGTGCGTCTCGCGCTGGTCGTGCCCGGATCGGGCATCGTCAAGGCGCAGGCCGAGAGCGAGGGCCTCGACCGCGTTTTTCGCGACGCGGGCTTCGAGTGGCGCGAGCCCGGCTGCTCGATGTGCCTCGCGATGAACGCCGACCGGCTCGAGCCCGGCGAGCGCTGCGCCTCGACCTCGAACCGCAACTTCGAGGGGCGCCAGGGCACGGGCGGGCGCACGCACCTGGTGAGCCCGGAGATGGCGGCCGCGGCGGCGATCGCGGGCCATTTCGTCGACGTGCGCCGCTGGAGCTGATCATGGAAAAGTTCACCGTGCTGGACGGTCTCGTCGCGCCGATGGACAAGGCGAACGTCGACACCGACGCCATCATCCCGAAGCAGTTCCTGAAGTCGATCCGGCGCACGGGCTTCGGGCCGAACCTGTTCGACGCCTGGCGCTATCTCGACGAGGGCCGCCCCGACAAGCCGAACGAGGGGCGGCCGCTCAACCCGGACTTCGTCCTGAACCAGCCGCGCTACCGCGGCGCGAAGATCCTGCTCGCGCGCGAGAACTTCGGCTGCGGCTCCTCGCGCGAGCACGCGCCCTGGGCGCTGCTCGAGTACGGCTTCCGCGCGGTGATCGCGCCGTCGTACGGCGACATCTTCTACAACAACTGCTTCAAGAACGGGCTGCTGCCGGTCGTGCTCAAGGCCTCGGAGGTCGATGCGCTGTTCCACGACGTCGCGGCGTTTCCGGGCTTTCGCCTCGTGGTCGACCTCGAGCGCCAGGCGGTCGCGACCGCCGACGGCGCGAAGGCGTTCCGCTTCGAGGTCGATCCGTTCCGCAAATACTGCCTGCTGAACGGGCTCGACGACATCGGCCTCACGCTGCGCCACGCCGACAAGATCCACGCCTTCGAGGAGAAGCGCCGGGCCGAGCAGCCCTGGCTGCAGACGTCGTGAAGGTCGCCGTCCTCGCGGGCGACGGCATCGGGCCCGAGATCGTCGCCGAGGCGCTGAAGGTCCTGCGCAAGCTCGATCTGCGGCTCGATTTCGATGAAGCGCCGGTCGGCGGCGCGGGCTACGAGGCCAGCGGCGACCCGCTCCCCTCGGCCACGCTGGCGCTCGCGCGATCCGCAGACGCGATTCTGTTCGGTTCGGTCGGTGGGCCCAAGTGGGACGCGCTCGAGCGGCCCAAGCGTCCCGAGCAGGCGCTCCTGCGCCTGCGCAAGGAGCTCGGGCTGTTCGCGAACCTGCGCCCGGCGATCGTCTATCCGGAGCTCGCCGAGGCCTCGACCCTCCGCCCCGAGGTCGTCGCCGGCCTCGACATCCTGATCCTGCGCGAGCTGACGGGCGACATCTACTTCGGGCAGCCGCGCGGCATCCGCGCGCTACCCGCGGGCGGACGCGAAGGCTTCGACACCATGCGCTACAGCGAGGCCGAGATCGAGCGCATCGCTCACGTCGGGTTCCGCGCGGCCGCGAAGCGGCGCCGGAAGCTGTGCTCGGTGGACAAGGCCAACGTGCTCGAGACCTCGCAGCTCTGGCGCGACGTCGTGACCCGGGTCGGCCGCGAGTATCCCGCGATCGAGCTCTCGCACATGTACGTCGACAACGCCGCGATGCAGCTCGTGCGCGATCCGCGCCAGTTCGACGTGATCGTCACCGGCAACATGTTCGGCGACATTCTCTCCGACGAGGCGTCGATGCTGACCGGATCGATCGGCATGCTGCCGTCGGCGTCGCTCGACGCGAGCAACAAAGGGCTCTACGAGCCGATCCACGGCTCGGCGCCCGATATCGCGGGCAAGGGGATCGCCAATCCGCTCGCGACCATCCTTTCGGCGGCGATGATGCTGCGCTACAGCCTGAACCTCGACGCGCAGGCGGCGCGGATCGAAGCGGCGGTGAAGAAGGCGCTGGCGAAGGGCCTGCGCACGGGCGACATCCACCGCCCGGGAACGACGCGCGTCGGCACGCGCGAAATGGGAGACGCCGTGGCGGCGTCGCTCTGATAGCATAGGAGAATCATGAAGAAAGTCGGTTTCGTCGGTTGGCGCGGGATGGTGGGCTCGGTGCTCATGCAGCGCATGGCGGCCGAGCGCGATCTCGCGCTGGTCGAGCCCGTGTTCTTCTCCACCTCGCAGGTCGGCGCGATGGGGCCGTTCGTCGGCAAGGAGACCGCGCCGCTCAAGGATGCGAAGCGCATCGACGAGCTGGCCGCGATGGACATCGTCGTGTCCTGCCAGGGCGGCGACTACACGAACGAGATCCATCCGAAGCTGCGTGCCGCCGGGTGGAAGGGCTACTGGATCGACGCCGCCTCGGCGCTGCGCATGAAGGACGACGCCGTCATCATCCTCGATCCGGTCAACCGGGCGGTGATCGACCGCGCGCTCGAGCGCGGCGTGCGTGACTACATCGGCGGCAACTGCACCGTGAGCCTCATGCTCATGGCGATGCAGGGCCTGTTCCAGGCCGGGCTGGTCGAGTGGCTCACCGCGATGACCTACCAGGCCGCCTCGGGCGCGGGCGCCGAGAACATGCGCGAGCTGGTGAAGCAGATGGGATTCGCGCACGCCGCGGCAAAGACCCTGCTCGACGATCCGGCCTCCGCGATCCTCGAGCTCGACCGCGCGGTCGCCCAGGCGATCCGCAGCGACGCGCTGCCGAGACAGCATTTCGGCGTGCCGCTCGCGGGCAGCCTCATCCCGTGGATCGACAAGGACCTCGGCAACGGCCAGAGCCGCGAAGAATGGAAAGGCCAGGCCGAGGGCAACAAGATCCTCGGCCGCGAGGCGAAGCCGATCCCGATCGACGGTATCTGCGTGCGCGTGGGCGCGATGCGCTGCCACAGCCAGGCGCTCACGGTGAAGCTCGCGCGCGACGTACCGATGCCCGAGGTCGAGCGGCTGCTCGCGGGCGTGAACGACTGGGTGCGCGTGGTACCGAACGAAAAAGAAGCGAGCCTGCGCGAGCTCACGCCCGCCGCGGTCACCGGGAAGCTGCACGTGCCGATCGGCCGCCTGCGCAAGCTGCCGATGGGCGGCGAATATCTCGCCGCCTTCACCGTCGGCGATCAGCTGCTGTGGGGCGCCGCCGAGCCGCTGCGCCGGATGCTGCGCATCCTCGCCGATTCGTGAAAAAAGGCCGGGGGTAACCCGATCTGGGCCCCAAGTCAAGTGGAAAGCGGTAATAAAATAGCCACTTGACGAGATTTTTGATGTGGGCCTTGAGCTTGCAAGGCTAAGCTCATGATGGTATTTTAGTTTCCTCCTTAGGGTCTTTCAGGGTGGGTAGAGTGGGGAGCTTCACCGCCAAACACGGTTGGCTTGCGGTCGCTTGCGCGCTCGCGCCGGGCTACGCGTGCGCGGCCGGCCTCGGGAAGATCACCGTTCAGTCCGCCCTCGGTCAGCCGCTGCGCGCCGAGATCGAAGTCGTTTCCCTGCAGGCCGGCGAAGCCGAGAGCCTGAGCGCAAAGCTCGGGGCGATCGCGGCGTTCCGGCAGGCCGATATCGAGTTCAATCCGGTGTTGCAGAGCGTGAAGTTCTCGGTCGAGCCACGCCCCGGCGGCAAAGTCGTCGTGCTGATGAGCTCGACGCAGCCCATCAACGAACCCTACGTCGACATGCTCGTCGAGGTGAACTGGGCGAGCGGGCGGCTGCTGCGCGAATACACGTTCCTGCTGGATCCGCCGGAATACCGCTCGCCGACGCTGACCGCCGCGAAGCAGCCGAGCGCGGCGCCGGCCGCGGAGCCCGCTCCTGCTCCCGCTCCCGCGCGCGCGGCCGCTCCAGAGCCGCAGGCGCCCGCCCCACAGGCGGCGGCGCCCGCCGAGCCTGCTCAAGCGGCGCCTGCGGAGTCGACCGCGCAATCCGAGCCGAAAGAGCCGGCTGAGGGGAGCGAGCCCGCCGGCGCCGGCGGCACCACCGCCCAGGCGGCGCCCGAGGCGCCGAAGGCACCCGAAGAGCACGAGCTCGTCTCCGAACCGAAACCGGCCGCGACCTACGAGGTCAAGCGCGGCGACACGCTCTCGAAAATCGCGCTGCGCAACAAGGTCGACGGCGTCACGCTGCAGCAGATGCTGGTCGCGCTGTTCCGCGCCAATCAGGAAGCCTTCGTCGGCGACAACATGAACCGGCTGCGTGCCGGCAAGATCATCACCATCCCCGACAAGGAAGAGATGGCCGCGGTCGGGGCGCCGGACGCG
>DATDMW010000082.1:0-4922 GCA_036518595.1 Burkholderiales bacterium | reverse complement strand
CGAGAACGGAGAAGACCACGAGGTCCTGGAAGGTCGAAGTCAGGTACCCGCTCGTGAAGGTCTCGGCGAGACCGACCAGAAGGCCGCCGAGCATCGCGCCGCCGATGTTGCCGATGCCGCCGAGCACCGCCGCCGTGAACGCCTTCAGCCCGAGCAGGAACCCCATGTAGTAGTGCGCGATGCCGTAGTAGGCCGACACCATGAGGCCGGCGACCGCGGCGAGCGCGGACCCGAGCAGGAACGCGGCGACGATGATGCGGTTCGCATCCACGCCCATGAGCGCGGCCACGCCGAGGTTCTCGGCGGTCGCGCGCATCGCGAGGCCCAGCCGGGTGCGGTGCACGATCAGCAGCAACCCGGCCATGAGCGCCGCCGAGAGCAGCACGATCACGATCTGCAGGTCCGTGATGGTCGCGCCCGCGATGTCGTAGTTCGTGACGTTGAGGATCGGCGGGAAGCTGAAATAGCTGCGCCCCCAGACCAGCATCGCGACGTTCTGGAGCACGATCGACACGCCGATCGCCGTGATCAGGGGCGCCAGGCGCGGCGCGCGGCGCAGCGGCCGGTACGCGACCCGCTCCATCGCGTACGCGAGCAGCATGCATACCGGGAGCGCCGCGAGCAGCGCGATCAGCATCATCGCCGCCGGCGGCAGGCCGAGCCCCAGGCGCAGCAGCGCTGCGATCACCGAGAGCGCCGTCAGCGCGCCCACCATCACGAGCTCGCCGTGCGCGAAGTTGATCAGGCCGATGATGCCGTAGACCATGGTATACCCGAGCGCGACCAGGGCGTAGACGCTGCCCAGCGTCACGCCGTTGATCAGTTGCTGCAGCAGGATATCCATGCGTCTCGAACGAAGATAAGAAAACGGCACCCGCAGGTGCCGATTCCAAACGGCACCCGAAGGGTGCCACCCTAGTCGATTCGGACAAGCTCCACGGGCGCTAGTTCTTCTCCGCGGGCTTGGCGGCCTGCCCCTGCGACGGCCCGCCGATCGTGGCGACCGCCTGCCATTTGCCGCCGACCGCCTTGAAGATGGTGATCGGGCCGTCCTCGAGGTCGCCCTTCTCGTCGAAGCGGATCGGGCCGGTAATGCCGTTGTAGTCGGTCTTCGCGACTTCCGGCAGGAACTTCGCCGGGTCGGTCGAGCCCGCCCGCTTCATCGCCTCGACGAAGATATTGAAGGCGTCGTAGCCCTGCGGCGCGTACAGCACCACGTCCTGGTTCCACTTCTTCCGGTACTTCTCGCCGAAGCCCGCGCCCTGCGGCATGCGGTCGAGCGGCAGCCCCGGGAAGGATGCGAGCGTGCCCTCGACGGCGTTGCCGCCGAGCTTGAACAGCTCCGTGCTCTGGATGCCGTCGGCGCCGACGAACTGCGCTTCGATGCCCAGGCCGCGCATCTGCTGCAGCATCGGCCCCGCCTGCGTGTCGATGCCGCCGAAGAAGATGACATCGGGCCGCGTGCCCTTGATCTTGGTGAGGATGGCCTTGAAGTCGGTCGAGCGGTCGGTCGTGAACTCCCTCGCGACCACGACGGCGCCCGCCGCCTTCGCCGAGCGCTCGACCACGTCGGCGACGCCCTGCCCGTACGCGGTGCGGTCGTCGATGATCGCGAGCGCCTTCGACTTCAGGTCCTTCGCGATGTACTCGCCGACCACCTTGCCCTGCTGGTTGTCGTTGGCGACGACGCGGAACGCGGTCTTGAATCCCTGCTCGGTGTACTTGGGATTGGTGGCCGACGGGCTGATCTGCGGGATGCCGGCGTCGTTGTAGATCCTCGACGCCGGGATCGTCGTCCCCGAGTTGAAGTGGCCGACCACCGCGGCGACGTGGGCATCGGCGAGCTTCTGCGCGACCACCGGCGCCATCTTCGGATCGGCCTGGTCGTCTTCGGCCTGAACCTCGAAATGCACGGGCTTCCCGCCGACGACGACCTTGGCCGCGTTCGCGTCGTCGGCCGCGAGCCGCACGGCGTTCTCGAGGTCCTTGCCGATGTGCGACTGCGGTCCGGTGAGCGGCGCCGCGATGCCGATCGTCACCGTGGCCCCGCCCTTCGCGCCGGCCGCTTTCTTGTCGTCGCCGCAGGCCGCGAGCCCCGCGATCGCGCAGGCCAGGATCAGGACCGATCCGACGCGGACGGCAGCCATCGGGACCCTCCTACTTCAGCGACAGGATGTACTTCGCGAGCGTGTGCGCCTCGGCCTCGCTCACCGTCGTGTTCGGCGGCATCGGAATCTGGCCCCACTCCCCGGTCGAGCCTTCGCGGATCTTCTTCGCCAGGTACGACTCGGCGTCCTTGCGCGCGCGGAACTTCTTCGCGACGTCCTTGTACGCGGGACCGACGACCTTGTTGTCGAGGCTGTGGCAGGCGAGGCACGCCTTGTCCTTGAGCAGCTGCTGCGCGTCCTGCGCGAGCGCAGGAGCGCAGACCAGAGCGCCCGCTGCGGCAAACCAGACCAGCTTCTTATTCATGAATCCTCCTTGGATGTGCGGCACGATGCTAATGGATTTCGACCGCCTTGGAAACCTGCGGGATCAGATCCTCGAGGCGGTCGACCGGCGGCAGGCAGGTAACGCCTTCGCACACCCAGGCGTTGACGCGATCCGACGCCGGCTTCGCGAGCACCGGCGGCAGGTCGCGCGCGTCCGGTGCGAGCGCGAGCACGAGCGTCGCCGGCAAGTGACGCTCGGCGAGCGCGCGGCGCCAGCGCACGAGCGGCCCGGCCGGGCCGCGGAGGATCACGGTGCGCGGCGGCACGAGGCGCTCCTCGAGCGCCATCAGCAGCGTCGTGTGGCCGCCCGGCTGCGCGGCCAGCTCGGGATAGAACTGCGCGATCGCGCGCTCGGCGCTCGCGGCGTAGCGCGTCTCGCCGGTGAGGAGCGAGAGCCGCTGCAGCCCGAGCGCCGCCATGCCGTTGCCCGACGGCGTCGCGTTGTCGTCGCCGGGCTTGGGCCGGTGGATGAGCCGCTCGTGGTCATGGCTGGTGAAGAAGAAGCCGCCGTTCACCGTGTCCTCGAACTGCTCGATCAGGACCTCGGCGAGCTCCTCGGCGAAGGCCAGCGTGTCGGCGTCGTACTCGGCCTGCAGCAGCTCGATGGCGGCCGCGACCCCGTAGGCGTAGTCGTCGAGGTAGGCGTTGAGGTGCGCGCGGCCGTCCTTCCAGGTCGCGAGCAGGCGGCCGTCGCGCCACAGCGTCGAGCGGAGGAAGGCGAACGCGCGCTTCGCCGAATCGAGCCAGTCGCGACGGTCGAACACCAATGCGGCGCGCGCCATTCCGGCGATCATGAGCGCGTTCCAGCTGGCAAGCACCTTGTCGTCGCGCCCGGGGTGGACACGGCGCTCGCGCTCGGCAAAGAGCTTGGCGCGCGCCGAGTCGAGCAGCCGCGCGCATTCGTCGAGCGGCTTACCGAGCCGCGCGGCGACGTCGGCGAGCGGCGCCGTCTCGCGCAGGTGCCAGTGCCTGCCCTCGAAGTTGGGCGCGCCGTCGAGGCCGTAGTGCGGCGCGAGCACGGCGTACTCGAGCTCGGTCAGGTGCGCACGCGCCTCGTCGGGCGTCCAGACGTAGAACTTGCCCTCTTCGTGCTCCGAGTCGGCGTCGAGCGAGGAGTAGTAGCCGCCTTCCGGCGACTGCATCTCGCGCATGACCCAGCCCGCGATCCCGTCGGCGACGCGCGCGAAGCGCGGGTCGCGCGTCACCGTCCACGCGTCGGCGTAGAGCGCGAGCAGCGGCCCGTTGTCGTAGAGCATCTTCTCGAAGTGCGGGATGGTCCACTGCGCGTCGACGCTGTACCGGCAGAAGCCGCCGCCGAGATGGTCCCAGATACCGCCCTGCGCCATGCGCTCGAGCGTGACCGCGGCGATGTCGAGCGCGTGCGCGTCGCCCGTCGCCGCGTGGCGGCGCAGGCAGAACGCGAGCTCCGCGGCGTGCGGGAACTTCGGCGCGCCGCCGAAGCCGCCCCAGCGCGAGTCGAAGCTCGTCTTGAGCGCGCGCAGCGCGGCGTCGATCGGCTCGCCCGAGAGCTCGGAGTGGTGCGCGGGCGCGCCCGGCTGCAGCCGCTCGAACGCGGCGAGCAGCCCCTCGTTCTGCCGGCCGATCTCCTCGCGGTTCTGGCGGTAGAACTCGGAGACTCGCCGGAGCAGGTCGGGAAACCCGGGGAGGTTGTAGCGCGCCTCCTTCGGAAAGTACGTGCCGCCGAAGAAGGGCGCGCCGTCGGGCGCGAGGAACATCGTGAGCGGCCAGCCGCCGGGGCGCTGCGCCATCATCTGGTGCGCGAGCTGGTAGATCTGGTCGAGGTCGGGGCGCTCCTCGCGGTCGACCTTGACGTTCACGAACAGTCGGTTCATCACCTCGGCGACGCGCGGGTCCTCGAAGGACTCGTGCGCCATCACGTGGCACCAGTGGCACGCCGAGTAGCCCACCGAGAGCAGGATCGGCTTGTCCTCGCGGCGGGCGCGCTCGAGCGCCTCGTCGCCCCACGGGTACCAGTCGACCGGGTTGTCCGCGTGCTGCTGCAGGTAGGGGCTGGTCTGTTGCGCGAGGCGGTTCGGCATGGCGGCGGTTGCCGGAGGGGAGTCGAGTGTAGCACGCGGGGACGGCGTGACTTCCTCCGCGCAGGAGCGTTCGACTCCGGTCGCCCGACGCGGGTTCCTCATAATAGACTTGCGGCGTCGCCGTCGCGGGAAACCGGGGGAGGAATGATGAGCCACGACACCGATCGCAGCCGCCGCCGGGCGCTCGTCGCGCTGCTCGGAGCGGGCGGCGGGCTCGCAGGCGCGCTGCGTCTCGCGCTCGCGCAGACGAGCGCCGAAGGCATGCGCCAGGTCCGCGGCGAAGTGACGGTCAACGGCAAGCCGGTGCGCGTCGGCGACACGGTGCGCCCGGGCGACACGGTGGCGACCGGCGCGCGCTCTTTCGCCGCCT
>DATDMW010000081.1:0-7611 GCA_036518595.1 Burkholderiales bacterium | reverse complement strand
TTCAACGCGCGGTTTTCAGATGCCCGCTCTGCGGGTCGCGTACTTTTGCCGCCGTCGAAATAACGCTGCGCAACGGCGCGCGGTTCACCGCGGATTTCTATCATTGCACCGAGTGCTCGCTGCATTTCGTGCATCCGGACCGCTTCATGCGCGCCATCGACGGCGCCGCGGCGATCGAGCCCTCTGCCGCGGCCGCGTAGCAGCTACGGCGCCTGCGCGCCTCCGACGCGCACGCCATTCACTCGAGCATCGGAAGGTGCGGATCCGGGGCGTCGATGACGTGCGCGTACACCCATTTCCCGAGCAGCCAAGGATCGTCCTCCGATTTCGACGCCGAGCCATAGCGAAGCCACGCGGCGGCGCGGGCTTCGCGCTCGTTCTCGGCGAGGACTTGGATCGGGCTGCGCCGGGTGATCCCGCGCCACGCCGGGTGGCCGGTTTCCAGCGGAATGAGCAGGTAGATGGGCACGTAACTCCCCTCCGAAGTTGCGTACG
The DNA here is from genome assembly GCA_036518595.1 of Burkholderiales bacterium. Lineage (GTDB taxonomy): Bacteria > Pseudomonadota > Gammaproteobacteria > Burkholderiales > SG8-39 > VBDM01. The sequence goes on along the minus strand of DATDMW010000081.1, from coordinate 7,116 downwards.
CGTTGGTTGCCGCCTGCGGCCCGATGGTTCCGGGAGGAGCGTGAGAAAACCCGCATAAACATCGAATTAACACGACACATGTCGATTTCGCGCACGCGTCCCTGCTCCGATTGAACCATTTTGGCGCTCGCCTCTCTAACGCCAGGAATTCGTGAAGGAAATCATGTCGTTGAACCGTGACGATCGGATCTGGCAGCAGCTACACGAGCAGCCCGAACCTGTGGGCGGGCGTTACGCCCCCGTCGCCGGGACCTTCGTGCGCTGTGCAGGCTGCAGCCGCGATTTCCGCTCCACCCTGACCTTCAAGACCCTGCACGACTTCGAGCGCGCGGCGACCGTCGGCTTCGTCGCGCAATGCCCGAACTGCTATGCCATTTTCGAGTGCAACAGGAGAAACATGTACTGCGAGTTGGCGGCGCGCGATCACAGCGCCGTGAGCGAGGTCGTTCCCATGGCGGCGCGCAGGCGGCTGGAATAGCGTTAGGGGAGCGCAATAACAAGAACGTCCGCCGCAAAACTACGCGGCGTGGGGAGAGCAGCAGTGCAGCATGAGCAGCAGATCGACCATGTCGTTTCCGTTGCGGTCACGGAAGTCGACGAAATACCGTTCGGTCCGGGACGGTTCCTGAGAGCCATGAAAATCAGGACGCTCCTCGGCGAGGAGTTTGTCTTGCGGCTCAGAAGCGAGAGCCGTCTGGCGCTCCTCGTCGATGCCCATCCCCGTCCCGAGCCCTGGCCCGAGGGGTCGGACATGCTGTCCGGCGCGGATTCGCCCAGCGATCGCGCTCGATAGGTCCTCCGTCCGGCGCTCAGTTCCCGCGGCCCCTCGGCGGCAGGTCGATCTCGTAGCCCCACCCCGGAGTCGCGTCGCTGCGCCTGACCGCGACGCGGTAGGCGCATACCGCGCAGCGGATGTGATCGCCTTCGCGGTCCTCGCGCACCGAGGCGCCCGAGTGCTGCCAGGGCTCGGTCTCCCGGTCGCGCGAAAGGAGATAGAGCAGGCCGTTGCAGTTCGGGCAGAAGCCCCCTCGGACGAAGCTCGACACGCGTCAAAGCTAGAGCGGCCTCGCGCAAAGATCAATCCGCGCTTCTGACTACTGGCGGCCGCGATCAGCCGCCGCTCTGCATCGCCTTGCGGTAGTACCGGAGGTCCATGTACTTGTACGGGTCGGTGAGCTTCTTCCTCGGCTCCCCGTACTGGCTGCGCACCGAGAGCACGACGCGCGCGCCGCGGATGCTGATCTGCGCCTTGCGCGTGAAGCCGCCGGGGCCGGTCATCTTCGCGTAGACCGCGGCGGCGTCCTCGGGGCCGAGCTCCTTGAGGCGCTTCCTCAGCACCGCGATCGCCGCGGCCCGGTCGGTGAAGATGAGGTCGTGCGCGGCGACGATCGCGCGCGCGAACGCGACCAGCTCCTTCTCGTGGTCCTTCGCCCACGCGCGGCGCACGTTGTAGACGCTGCCGGCGTAGGCGCCGAGCGCCTTGGTCGGCTCGCCCAGCGTCCTGAAGCCGAGCTTTTTCGCCTCCAGGTCCTGCGGCGGGCTGATCATTCCCGCCGCCGCGCGGCCTTCGCGCATCGCCTGGAGACGCTCGCCTGTGCCGCCGACCGACACGACGCGGTAGTCGCGGTCTTTGGCGAGCCCCTTCTGGTCGAGCATGCGGTACATGAGCAGCGCGTAGCCGCTCGCGGCGGAGTCGACCGCGGCGGCCTTGCCCTTCAGGCCGGCGAAGCCCTCGACGTCCGGCGTCGTCATCAGGGACACGAGCCCGCCGTGCACGCCGAGGAAGGAGACGACGTCGAAGCCCTCGATCGTCTGCTCGGCCTGGCCCTCGACGTAGGCGACGACGTTGTCGAAGGCCGCGCTCGCGATCTGGTACTTGCCCGCCATCAGGTTGCGGAAGAGCGCGCCCGAGCTGGGCGTGCGGTCGAACTTCACGTCCAGCCCTTCTCTTGCGAACAGGCCGCGCTCCTGCGCGACCCATACCGGCAGGTTGCTCGCGCCGCCGAAGCCGACCATGTCGAGCTTGGTCTGCGCGAGCGCGGGGACTGCGGCGAATGCGAGGACGGCGGCGAGAATCCGGATCATGGGGCGCCTTTCGAGCGTGCGGACGAGCGAGTATAGTTCAGCGCCTTGCGCTGCGGCGAGGCGCGCCGCAGCACGGCGTCGATCACGAGCCTGGCGCGCTTGCGCGCGCAATCGATGAACTCCCCGGCGAGCGCGCTGCGCTCCTGTCCCGCGGGCCACAGCACCAGGTAGTCGTGCGCGCCGTGGCCGCGCAGCGGCCGGAACGCGATCGACGGGTCGTCGAGGAACATGCTGGGGACGAACGGGTCGGCGAGCGCCACGCCGACCGACTTCCCCGCGAGCTGGCACGCCGACACGGCGGTGAAGGTCTCGCCCCGGATCTGCGGCGCGGCGCCGAGCCGGGCGAACAGCGCATCGAGGCTCGCGCGCAGCGGCGAGCCGGGCCGGCCGGCGACGAGCGGCTCGTCGGCGAGGTCCTCGGGGCGCACGTCGCGCTTGGGCGCGAGACGATGACCCGCCGGCATCGCGACGAACAGCGGCGCGCGCACGAACAGCTCGGACTCGACCTGCGGGTGATCGACGGGCCGCGGCGCGAAGCCGACGTCGAACTGGCGGTTCGCGATCCAGTGGCTGATGAACTCGCGCTGGCGGATCTCGACCGCGAAGCGGAAATCCGGATGGCGGCCGCAGAACTCGCCGAGCACGACGTGCAGCAGCCCGTGCGCCATGTGCGATTGCGCCAGGATGCGCAGGGGCGCATCGCGCCGCGCGCCGATGCCGCGCGCCGCCGACTCGATCTCGGCGAGCGCGGACAGCGCGCGCTCGGTCTCGCGGTAGAACGCCAGTCCCTGCGGCGTCGGCAGCAGCCGCCGGCCGTCGCGCCGGAAGAGCGCGAATCCGACCTGCGCCTCGACCTGCGCGATCAGCCGGCTGACGACGGGCTGGGTGCGGTGCAGACGTCGCGCCGCGGCGGTGACGGTGCCGTCGGCGATCACCGCCCGCACGGCGAGCAGGCCCTTGAGGTTGAGGTTCACGCGCCGGCCTTTCTTATGTTGTTATTGCATGATCATAGGACAAGTTTGAATTGGACCGCATAAGGCGCGGGCGGCGACAATGGCGGCCTCGAGCCGTGGAGGAGACGAGAACATGAACCAGAATCGGCGCCGCGTCCTGGCGCTCGGGCTTGCGGCGCTCGCGGCCCGCCCCTCGTTCGCGCAGTCGAAGTATCCCGAGCGCCCCATCCGCCTCGTCATCCCGTTCCCGCCGGGCGGCGTCAACGACGCGGTCGGCCGACCGTGGGCGGAGAAGATGAAGCCGCTGCTCGGCACCGTGGTGGTCGAGAACCAGGGCGGCGCGGGCGGCGTGATCGGCGCCACCGCGGTCGCGCACGCGCAGCCCGACGGCTACACCCTGCTCCTCGGCGGCGGCAGCTCGCACGTGATCAACCCGATCGCCGCGTCGCGGCCGACCTACGATCCGATGAAGGACTTCGAGGCGATCGCGATCCTGGCGGTGTCGGGGCTCGGCATCGTGGTCAATCCCGCGCTCCCCGTGCGCACGCTCAAGGATCTGATCGCCTACGCCAGGGCGAACGCTGCGAAGATGTCGTATGCGTCGGCGGGCGTCGGGACGGTGACCCACATCGGCGCGGAGCTCTTCAAGTCGCTGACCGGCACCGGGGCGATGGTCCACGTCCCGTACAAGGGCGCGGGCCCGGCGATCGCCGACGTGATGGGCGGGCAGGTGCCGCTGGCGATGCCCAACCTGACCGGGCAGGTGCTGAAGCTGCACGAGGCGGGTAAGCTGCGCCTGCTCGCGGTGACCACGCCGCGCCGCCTCGCCGCGGCGCCGGACATTCCGACGGCGGTCGAGGCGGGCCTCCCCGGGATGATCGCGCAGAACTTCACCGCGCTGTTCGCGCCCGCGCACACGCCCGCCGCTATCGTCGAGCAGATCGCGCGCGCGACGCGCGCGGCGATGAGCGATCCGGAATTCCGCCGCCAGCTGGTCGCCTCGGGCTTCGAGCCCGAGACCGATTCCTCGCCGGAGAAGGCGCGCGCCTTCGTGCGCGAGGAGATCGCGCGCTGGACGCCGGTGGTGAAGTCGATCGCGCTGAAGCTCGACTAGCGGCGAGCCGGAATCAGTGCGGGCGCGGCAGCGGCGGCGCCCGCCGGGAGAGCCCGCGACCGGGATACGCCCGTTGCGCATAGTCGACGAGCTCGTCGACGAACCGCCGCGCGTAAGGCGCGAGAAACCGTTCCGGGCGCCACGCGATCATCGACCACCGTCCGATGGCCCGCCCCTGGTGGACCAGCGGCACCGCGCGCACCGAGGGCGGCAGGCTGCCGACGTTGCTTGGAACGACGGCGATCGCGTGCCCGACTCCCGCCAGCGCGAGCAGCGTATGCGGAGAGCTGCTTTCGAGCACGACCCGCGGGCTCACGCGCGCGTTCTCGCAGGCGCCGTCGAACCAGGAGCGCGCGCCGAATTCCCGGCCCAGGATCATCAGGGGCTCGTCGGCGAGCTTCGCGAGGTCGCACGTGGCGGCGCTCTTCAACCGATGCCGCGCCGAGACCACGGCCAGCAGATGGATCGGATACAGGAGCCGGCTGTCGAAGCGCTCGACCCCGTACGCCATGAGCGCCAGCTGCGCCTCGCCGCGATCGAGCTCCTCGATCTGCTGCGGGCCGCCGCTCTCGAGGAGCTGGACCTCGACTTCCGGGCTCGCGCGCAGGTAGCGCGGCAGGAAGGGGGCGAGCATCGTCTCGATCACCTGCGGCGTCGCGCTGACGCGCAGCGTGCCCGATTGCCCGCCCTTGAGGACCCTGGCGCGCTCTCCGAGCGCCTCGGCGTCCGCGAGCAGCCTGCGGGCGCGCTTCAGCAGGTCGTCGCCCTCCGCGGTCAACTGGACGCGGCGCCCGATTCGATCGAAAAGCGCCACGCCCAGCTCGTCCTCCAGCGAGGCGATCTGTCGCGATGCGGCCGACTGGGTGAGCCGCACCCGCAGGGCGGCACGGGCCACCGTGCCGCCGTCGACGACGGCGACGAAGGTGCGCAGCTGGCTCAGCTTCATCGGCGCTTATTCCATAAAATCATGATAAATCATACTTCAAATGAATTGGACGCATCAATGCGCGCGTGCTAATTTGCGCCCCGCCTGGCGGATGGCCCGCCGGGATTGGACCCTGGGAGCGCCATGAACCTTCGTCTCGTCTTGCTGGCACTGGCTTTCGTCCCCGGTTTTACGGGCGGCGCGCACGCGCAGGACTACCCGTCGCGCGCGATCACCTTCGTCGCCGCCGGCCCGGCCGGCGGGCCGACCGACGCCATCGGCCGCATCGTCGGCGAGCGCATGCGCGCCTCGCTCGGCCAGCCGGTCCTCATCGAGAACGTCTCGGCCTCGGGCGGCGCGGCCGTCCGCCGCGTCGGGCGCGCGGCTCCCGACGGCTACACGATCGAGCTCGGGCATTGGGGCACGAACGTGGTCGACGGCGCCGCGCTCGCGCTTCCGTTCGATCTTCTGCGCGACTTCGAGCCGGTCTCGTTGCTGACCACCAACGCGCTCGTCATCCTCTCCGGGAACGCCGTTCCGGCGAAGAACCTGAAGGAGCTGATCGGCTGGCTGAAGGCGAACCCGGGGAAGGCGACGCTCGGCAGCCCGGGCGCCGGGAGCCCCCCGCATATCGCCGGCGTCTTTCTCCAGAAGCTGACCGACACGCGCTTCGTCTTCGTGCCGTATCGCGGCGCCGCGCCCGCGATGCAGGATCTGCTCGCCGGGCACATCGACCTGAGCATTCCGCAGGCGGCGGCCGCCCTGCCGCAGGTCCGCGCCGGACGCGTGAGGGCTTACGCCGTCACCGCGAAGGCACGGCTGGCGTCGGCGCCCGATATCCCGACCGTCGACGAGGCCGGGGTGCCGGGCCTGTATATTTCCGTCTGGCACGGGCTCTGGGCGCCCAAAGGCACGCCCAAGGGCGTGATCGACAGGATCAGCAAGGCGGCGGCCGACGCCCTGGCGGACCCGGCCGTGCGTCAACGGCTCGCCGATCTCGGACAGGAGATACCGGCGGCGGATCAACAGACGCCGGAAGGGCTGCGGCGGCTGCAGACGGCGGAGATCGAGAAATGGTGGCCGATCGTCAAGGCCGCGGACATCAGGTCCGAGTGAGCAGGCGCCCATGGCGGATGCCGCGGCGCTGAAGCTGCTCAGCGCCGACGTGCTGACGCCGGTGCTGACGGCTCTCGTGCGCGAGTTCGAGCGCACGACGCAGCGTCGCGTGACGCTGGCGCTCGCCACGACGGGCGTGGTCAGGGACCGCGTCCGGGCCGGAGAGACCGCGGACGTCGCCATCATGCAGCGGCCTTCCATGGCCATGCTCGCTTTCGACGGCAGGATCGTCGGCGACACGATCGTCGACCTGGGACGCTCTTCCGTCGGCGTCGGCGTGCGCGCCGGCGCGCCGAGGCCCGACCTCGGCTCCGTGGAGGGATTCAAGCGCTCGCTGCTCGCGGCGAAATCGATCGGCTATACCGATCCGCGCAAGGGCGGCGGCAGCGGGGCCTACTTCGCGGCGCTGCTCGAGAAGCTCGGCCTCGCCGGACGGCTGCAGCCGAAAACCCGGTATCCGGGCCCCGGCCATTCCGCCGCCGATCTCATCGCCGAAGGCGGGATCGATTTCGGCATCGCGCAGCCCATGGAAATTCTCGCCAGGACCGGGATCGAGCTCGCGGGCGTGCTGCCGGCGGAATTGCAGGATCCCGAGCTTTTCGTTTTTTCCGCCGGGGTGCTGAAGCGCTCGCAGGAGCCGGCGGCGGCGAAATCGCTGATCGCGTTCCTGTCGGGTCCGGCCGCGCGGGCCGCGATCAGGCGGAACGGGATGGATCCCGGCTGAGCTGGCCGAGATATTTCCGGAAGAACCCGAGCGACAGCGCGAGCGCCCGGTCGGCGTCGTCCTTGCGGTACACCCTGCTCCCGTGGCGCGCGAAGGCGTGGTCGGCCTCGGGATACTTGTGGATCGTGACGAGCGGATTGGGCGAGAGCCGCCGCTCGATCAGGTCGTTCACCTCGGCCTGCACCCAGCGGTCCTTCAT
>DATDMW010000080.1:0-3623 GCA_036518595.1 Burkholderiales bacterium | reverse complement strand
CGAGCGCCTGCTCGACCCAGACCTCGACCGGGATGAAGTCCCGTCCCGCGTGCGGCAGCTCGTCGAGCTTCTGCGCGGCGCTCTTCATGCGCTCGTACTCGAGCAGCCGCCGCACCAGCTCGGCGCGCGGGTCCTCCTCGTCGCCCTCGGCGGACGGCGGCTTGGGCAGCAGCATGCGCGACTTGATCTCCATCAGCATCGCCGCCATGACCAGGTACTCTGCGGCGAGCTCGAGGTTCTTCGTGCGCATCACCTCGACGTACTCGATGTACTGCTGGGTGAGCCGCGCCATCGGGATGTCGAGGATGTCGAGGTTCGCCTTGCGGATCAGGTAGAGCAGCAGGTCGAGCGGCCCCTCGAAGGTCTCGAGGAAGACCTCGAGCGCGTCGGGCGGGATGTAGAGGTCGTGCGGCAGCTCGGTGAAGGGCTGCCCGCGAACCCGGGCGATGGTAGCCGGCGCGACCGGCGTGGCGATGGCGAGCTGGACGGGATCGTTCACGTGCTCATTCACGTATAGGCGAGACCCATCGCCGGGCGCACGTCGCGCATCGTCTCCTCGGCGAGACGCTTCGCCTTCTCGTTGCCGTCGGCGACGATGTTGCGCACCAGGGTCGGGTCGTCGACGTAGCGCTTCGCGCGCTCGCGCATGGGCGCGAGCTCGGCGAGCACCGAGTCGATCACCGGTTGCTTGCACTCGAGGCAGCCGATGCCGGCGGAGCGGCAGCCCTGGTTCGCCCAGGTTCTCGTCTTGTCGTCGCTGTAGACGAGGTGGAACTGCCACACCGGGCACTTGTCGGGATCGCCCGGGTCGCTGCGCTTCACGCGCGCCGGATCGGTCTGCATGGTGCGGATCTTCTTCCTCACCGATTCCGGGTCCTCGCGCAGCTCGATGGTATTGCCGTACGACTTCGACATCTTCTGGCCGTCGAGGCCCGGGAGTCGCGAAGCCTCGGTGAGCATCGCGTCGGGCTCGACCAGGATCATGCGCCCGCCGCCCTCGATGTAGCCGAACAGGCGCTCCTTGTCGCCGAGCGCGAGGTTCGCCTGCTCGTCGATCAGCGCGCGCGCCGCGGCGAGCGCGTCGGCGTCGCCCTGCTCCTGGTACTTGGTGCGCAGCTGCGCGTAGAGCTTGGCCTTGCGCGCGCCCATCTTCTTGGCGGCGGCCTTCGCCTTGTCCTCGAAACCGGGCTCGCGGCCATAGATATGGTTGAAGCGGCGCGCCACCTCGCGCATCAGCTCGATGTGCGGAACCTGGTCCTCGCCGACCGGGACGTATTTACCTCGATACAAGAGCACGTCGGCGGCCTGAAGCAACGGGTAGCCGAGAAAGCCGTAGGTCGCGAGGTCGCGGTCGGCGATCTTCTCCTGCTGCTCCTTGTAGGTCGGCACGCGCTCGAGTCAGCCGAGCGGCGTGATCATCGAGAGCAGCGTGTGCAGCTCGGCGTGCTCGACGACGCGCGACTGGATGAAGAGGGTCGCCTGCGCCGGGTCGATGCCGGCGGCGAGCCAGTCGATCACCATTTCCCAGACGCTCTCCTCGATCACCTCGGGAGTCTCGTAGTGCGTGGTGAGCGCATGCCAGTCGGCGACGAAGAACAGGCACGGGCGCTCGGCTTGCAGCCGCACCCAGTTCTTGAGCGCACCGTGCCAGTGGCCGAGGTGCAGGCGCCCGGTGGGGCGCATTCCGGAGACGACGCGTTCCTCGAACATGGCGTCAGAGCTGGAACAGCGACCCGATGATCGCCATCGAGGCATTCATGATCGGGGCCAGCAGCACGCCGAGCACGTTGATCCCGAAGTAGCTGAGGGAGATCACGCCGAGCAGCACCGGGAGTCCCCAGGGCTCGAGCTTCGAGAAACGCAGGGCGGCGCGGCGCGGCAGAATCGAAGTCAGCATCCGACCGCCGTCGAGCGGAAGAACCGGGAGCAGATTCAGCGCCATGAAGAGAACGTTGATTCGGATCCCGGCGGCCGCCGTCTGCACGAGGAACTGATCGTCCAGCATGCCCGACACGTCGCACACCTTCAGCACCGCGGCCCACGCGAGGGCCATGACCAGGTTCGCGGCGGGGCCGGCGGCGGCGACCCAGAACATATCGCGCTTCGGATTGCGCAGCGCCTGGAAATTGACCGGGACGGGCTTCGCCCACCCGAACGCGAAGCTGCCGTGAGAGACCGCGAGCAGCAGCAGCGGCAGCAGGATCGTACCGGTCGGATCGATGTGACGCACCGGATTGAGGCTGACCCGTCCCAGCATCCACGCGGTCCGGTCGCCGCAGTGCATGGCGACATAGGCGTGGGCGGCCTCGTGCAGCGTGATCGCGAGGACGAGGGGCAGCGCGTAGATCGCGATGGTCTGGACGAGGTTGAGCTCCATTAGCCGCCGGGCGGGTGCCGATTTTTCTTGGGGCCTTGCATGCGGCCGATTTTATCAGAGCGGGGCCTCGATCGAGAGCGTCGCGAGCGATCCCCTGCCACGGCGCACGACCAGCGCCTCGCCGCCGGTGAGGTCGATGATCGTGGTCGGCTCGGTGCCGCACGATCCCGCGTCGAGAATGAGATCGACGTCGTGCTCCAGGCGCTGCCGGATCTGCGCTCCGCCGTCGAGCGGCGCGTCGTCGCCGGGAAGCTTTGCGGTCGTGGACAGCAGCGGCTCGCCCAGCTCGGCGAGCAGCGCCTGCGCAACCGGGTGGTCGGGGACGCGCACGCCGAGGGTCTTCCGCTTCGGGTGCAGCAGGCGCCGTGGCACCTCGCGCGTGCCGCGCAGGATGAAGGTGTAGCTGCCGGGCGTCAGCGTCTTGAGCAGCCGGTACTGCGCGTTGTCGACCTTGGCGTAGGCGCCGATCTCGGAAAGATCGCGGCACACGAGCGAGAAATGGTGGCGCTCGTCGAAGCGGCGGATGCGCCGCAGCCGCAGCATCGCGTCCTTGTCGCCGATGTGGCAGCCGAGCGCGTAGCACGAGTCCGTGGGATACGCGATCACCCCGCCCTCGCGCACGATCTGCGCGGCGCGCGAGATCAGCCGGCGCTGCGGGTGCGCGATGCCGATCTGGAAATATTGGGCCACTTCACCAGTCGCGCCACACCGGCCGCAGGTCGGCGGGCAGCTGCGGCAGCGATCCGAGCTCGACCTTGCTCTCGCCCGGCCCGTGGAAATCCGACCCGCGCGAGGCGAGCAGCCCCAGCTCGCGCGCGAGAGCGGCGAATTCCGCATACTGCTCGGGCGTGTGGCTGCCGGTGACGACCTCGATGCCCGTGCCGCCGTGCTGCATGAATTCAGCGATCAGCTCGCGCACCTCGGGGCGGGAGAGATTGTACCGGCCGGGATGCGCGATCACGGCCGAGCCGCCTGCCGTACGGATCCACGACACGGCGTCGCCGAGCGCCGCCCATTCGTGCGGAACGAAGCCCGGCTTGCCCTTGACCAGGTAGTGGTGGAACACGCTGCGCACGTCGCGCGCATGGCCGCGCTCCACGAGGAAGCGGGCGAAATGAGTGCGGCTCACGATCTCCGGATTCTCCGCGCGCGCCATCGCGCCCTCGAAGCTGCCCGCGATGCCCGCCGCCTCGAGCGACTCGGCGATCCTGCGCGCGCGGCGCACGCGGCTGCCGCGCACGGTCAC
>DATDMW010000079.1:0-2224 GCA_036518595.1 Burkholderiales bacterium | reverse complement strand
AACGGCAAGAGCACGCTCATGAAGTGCATCATGGGCATCGTCGTGCCGAAGTCGGGACGCATCACGGACACGATATACTGCGTCGAGCACGACCTCGTGGGCTTGCGGCCCGAACAGATCGTCGATCTCGGCGTCTCGCTGGTGCCGGAAGGGCGCCGGCTCTTCCCGCGCCTCGACGTCGAGGAGAACCTGCTCCTGGGCGCGCACCGCCGCGCCGCCCGGGCGCATCTCGCCCGCAAGCTGGAGTTCTGCTTCGCGACCTTTCCCGTGCTCGCGCAGCGCCGCAGCCAGCTCGCCGGCAGCATGAGCGGCGGCGAGCAGCAGATGCTCACGCTCGCCCGGGCGCTGATGACCGAGCCGCGCATCCTCCTGATCGACGAGCCGTCGGTCGGACTCGCGCCGCTGCTGGTCATTCACACCATCGACAAGATCCGCGAGCTCAAGGCGGCGCGGGCGCTCACCGTCCTCATGGCGGAGCAGAACTTCCACCAGGCGATCAAGATCGCCGACCGCGGCTACGTCATCGTGCACGGGCGCATCGCCTACGAGGGCGCGAGCCGCGACGAGCTGTCCGACAACGAGCTGGTGCGCAAGCTCTATCTGGGAATGTAGGTCACAGCGTCGGATTGTCGCTCGGTAAGCCCAGCGCCACGCGCCCGAACGTCGTCGCCTGCGGCTCCCAGATCATCGAGATGTGCGCCGTGGCGGCGTGCACATCGCGGAAAGCGCGTTGCAGCGGATGGCCGTCGAAGAGCGCGCCCCCACCGCCGCATTTGAACAGCACGTCTACCGCACGCTCGCACAGTCCCGCGCTGAACGCGCCGTCGCGGCGCCACCGCACCTTCATCGCCAGGTCGGGAACTTCGTCGCGCTCGGCGTAGTCCTGCGCTTCCTGGCAGTGCGTGCGCATCACCGTGCGAGCCGTCTCGATGCACGCCGCCGCCTCGGCGATGCGGATCTGGACCGGCGTCATGTCGGCGAGGCTCTTGCCCGAGTAGCGCGCGACGCGGTCGCGCAGGCCGGCGAGAAAATCGTCGTATGCACCCTGCGCAACGCCGAGGGCGACACCCGTCAACATGTACGGAAACGTGGCGAACACCGGGATGCGGAAGATCGCGCCCGGGTTGACCTCGGCGCCCGGATGTTTCGCGCCGCCGCGCGTCGCATCGATAGAAAGGGTGCGCTCCTCCGGCACGAACGCGTCCTTCGCTTCGACGTCGTTGCTGCCAGTGCCGCGCAAGCCCATCACGTGCCAGTTGTCGATGATCGAATAGTCCTTTCGGGGCAGCAGGAACAGCCGGTACTCGGCGGGCGCCTCGCCGTCCCGCACGAGGCCGCCGAGCATGTTCCACAGGCTCTGATCGACGCCGCTCGAGAACGGCCACCGACCCGAGAGCCGATAGCCTCCAGGCACGCGCGTCGCCTTGCCCGCGGGAAACACGACCGAGGAGGCGATGAGCATGTCCGGGTCCGCGCTCCAGATCTCGTCCTGCACCGCGACGGGCCAGAACGCGAGCATCCAGTGATGCACCGCGTAGTTGACCCAGTTCCAGGCGGTCGAGCCGCAAGCGGCAGCCAGACCGGAGCCGATGTCGATGAGCGACACCCACGGCAGCTCGGAGCCCCCGGCCCGGCGCGGCTGCAATACACGCATCAAGCCCGAGGCGTGAAGCTCGCGAAGGGATTCCTCGGGAATGCGTCGCGAGCTCTCGGCGACCGCGGCACGCGCCTTCAGCTTCGGGGCGAGCTCGCGAACGCTCGCCAGCGCCTGTTCGTACGTGATGACGCGCCCAGAACGGCGCTCGGGCAGCGCAGCCAAGGCGTTACCGGAAAGCCTGGGTCGTCGTCTCGTCGCGCTGCTTCGGGGCTTCCGACGCCGGGAAGTTGAGCTCGATCATCACGCCGTTGGGATCCTTCAGGAACATCTGATGCAGTCCGAGGGTGGGGACGGTGCGCTCGAAATACTTCAAACCCGCTTGCTTGCAGCGTGCGACCATGCTCTCGCGTCCGGTGACCGACAGGGCGATGTGATCGAGCGATCCGGTGCCGGCTTGGAGCGACTCCGGATCCACGTACCCAACCGTGTCGATGAGCCCCTGTGGGTCGTCGGGATCCACCCCCATGACATGGACGATGCCGTAGTTGCCTTTGGAGTGCTCGAGATCCGCGGGCGGCTCGCCGTTGTAGAGCCACAGGCCGGGGAACTTGAACGCTGGCCGCGGCC
>DATDMW010000078.1:0-2215 GCA_036518595.1 Burkholderiales bacterium | reverse complement strand
GGCGCTCGCGCCGCCGCGACAGCAGGTGCATGACGAGATAGACGATCGTGCAGCAGATCGCCGTGAATTCCAGGGCTTCGATCACGTCAGGAGCGCGTGCCGTCGCGTACCGGCGGCGCGACCTTCAGGACTTCCTCGATCGTCGTCAGCCCCGCGGCGACCTTCATCGCCCCGGAGATGCGCAGCGGCTTCATGCCTTCCTTGAACGCCTGCTCGCGCAGGCGCGCGCCGCCGAGGCGCGCGTCCGCGGCCTGACCGAGCTCTCCGCCGACTGGTTCTGGGAGACCGACGCCGAGCACCGCATCACCTGGCTCTCGGGCGGCGGCCCGGTCGCGACGCTGTTCGGCGGCCGGCCGACCTACGGCAAGCGCTTCTGGGAGATCCCGCGCATGGAGGTCGACCGGCGCGCGCTCGACGGGCTGCTCGAGCGGCTCGAAGCCGAGGCTCCGTTCTTCGACCTCGAGATCGCGCGCACCGACGATCGCGGCGCGCGCCAGGTGCACATCATTTCCGGGCAGTCGCGCAAGGACGCGCACGGAAGCTTCGTCGGCTACCGCGGCGTCGGGCGCGACGTGACCGAGCAGCGCCGCGCCGAGCGCGGCCTCGCCGCCGCCAAGGAGCGCCTGGAGATGGCGCTCGACGGCGGCAACCTCGCCGAATGGCACCTCGATCTCGAGTCGGACGACCTGTACGCCGGCGACGGCTGGGTGAGGTTCCTCGGCCACGACCGCTCGCCGCCGATCACACGCGGCTCGCAGCTCGCCGGCCTCGTGCATGCGGACGACGCGGCGAGGTTGCGCGAGGCGACGATCCGCGCGCTGAAGGGCCTCGACGCGGAGTACGACGTCGAGCTGCGCATCCGCACCCGCGAGGGCGACTGGCGCTGGCTGCACTGCCGCGGGCGCGTGACCGAGCGCGACGCCGATGGCCGGGCGCTGCGCATGTCCGGCATCGTCGCCGACATCGACGCGCGCAAGCGCGCCGAGGCGGCGGCGGCGGAGCGCGACCGGCGGTTCCGCGACGTCGCGTCCGTCTCCCGCGAGTACGTCTGGGAAGCCGACGCGAGCTGGCGCTTCAGCTACCTTTCCGAGCGCGCCGAGAGCGTCCTCGGCTACGCGCGGAGCGAGCTCCTCGGCCGCGCGCTCTGGGAGCTCGTGCCGCTCGGCGAGGAGCGCGCGATGCGCGACTGGCTCGCCGGGCACGGCGGCGAAGGGCGGCCCTTCCGCGACCTGGTGCACCGCATGATGACGAAGGCGGGCGGCGTCACGTGGCAGTCGCTCTCCGGCGTGCCGCTGCAGGACGCGCACGGCGCGTGGATCGGCTACCGCGGCACCGCGGCGGACGTCACGCCGCGCAAGCAGGCGGAGGCGCGCATCGAGCAGCTCACCACGCGCGATCCGCTCACGGGCCTAGCCAACCGGACGGTGCTAGCCGACCGGGTGTCGCAGGCAATCGTGCGCGCCGCGCTTGCGCGCGGCGAGCTCGCGCTCCTCGCGATCGACCTCGACCGCTATCGCCTGGTGAACGAATCGCTCGGCTACCCGGCGGGGGACGCGCTGCTGCGCGCGGTCGCCGAGCGGCTGCAGAACGCGCTGCGGCGCGAAGACACGCTGGCGCGCCTCGGCGGCGACGACTTCGCGCTGTTCTGGAACGGCGTGCGCTCGGCGGACGAAGCGGCCGCGCTGGCGGGGCGCATCGTCGCGATCCTCGGCCGGCCGTTCACCGTCGAAGGCCAGACGCTGCACGTCGAGGCATCGGTCGGCATCGCGCTCTACCCGCGCCACGGCCGCGACTTCGGCGAGCTGCTGCGCAACGCCGACGCGGCGCTCTATCACGCGAAGAGCACCGGCCGCGGCGACTTCGCGTTCTTCGAGCCGGGGATGCACGAGCGGGCAGTCGAGCAGCTGCGCACCGAGAGCGACCTGAAGGGCGCGCTCGCGCGCGGCGAGCTCCTCCTGCATTGGCATCCGGTGGTGCGCGGGCGCGGCGAGGTGATCGGCGCCGAGGCGCTGGTGCGCTGGCAGCACCCGGCGCGCGGGTTCGTGAGCCCGGAGAGCTTCGTGCCGTTCGCCGAGGACTCGAGCCTGATCCGCGCGCTCGGGGAATGGACGCTCGAGCGCGCGATCTCGCAGGCCGGCGCATGGCAGCGCGAGCGGCGGGACGCGGGCGGCGCGCTCTGGGTCGCGGTCAACGTCTCCGCGGCGGAGCTCGCGAA
>DATDMW010000077.1:0-7879 GCA_036518595.1 Burkholderiales bacterium | reverse complement strand
CAGGCTTCCGGGAACGCTCGTGCACGTCGAAGAATCGATCGCGAAGCTCGCACAGCGGGGAAGCCGCTGGCGCTCGCTCGCCCGGACGGCCGGCTGGACCGCGGTGGTCCTGTATTTCGTGTTCGCGCTCCTGGTGCTGGCGCTGCGCTACTGGCTGCTGCCGCTCGCCGGCTCCCACACCGACCTGATCGAGCGCAAGGCCTCGCGGATGCTCGGCGAGCGCGTCACCATCGGCGCGATCGAGGCGGGCTGGCAGGGGCTGCGGCCCGAGCTCATGCTCTCCAACGTCACCGTATACGACCGCTCGGGGAGGCCAGCGCTGACGCTGCCCGAGATCGATGCGACGGTGTCCTGGTCGTCGCTCGCGCGCCTGTCGCTGCACTTCTACTCGCTCGTGCTCGAGCGCCCCGATCTGCAGATCCTGAAGAACGCCGACGGCACGCTGCTCGTCGCCGGCATCGCCCTGCGCGGGGACGCCTCGGGCGACTCGGGCGCGCTCGACTGGCTTCTCGATCAGCGCGAGGTCGTGATCCGCAATGGCGTGCTGAGCTGGGAGGACCAGCAGAGGGGCACGCCCCGGCTGGTGCTCCCCGAGGTGAGCATCGTGCTGCGCAGCGGGCTCACCACCCACCGCTTCGCGCTGCGCGCCAAGCCGCCGGCCGAGCTCGGCTCGGCGCTCGACCTGCGCGGCGAATTCGACGCGGGCGACCGCTACCGCTTCCGCACCTGGTCCGGGCGCGTCTACGCCGAGCTCGAGTACGCGGACCTCGGCGCCTGGAGCCAGTGGATCCGCTACCCGATCGCTGTCGAGTCGGGACGCGGCGGCGTGCGCACCTGGCTGGGCTTCGCCGACGGCAAGCTCTCCGAGCTGACCGCCGACCTCGCACTCGCCGACGTGCGCGCGCGCCTCGCGAGCGACCTGCCGCAGCTGCGCCTGTCCTCGCTCGAGGGGAGGCTCGCGCTCCGGCAATCGACGCGGGCGATCGACGCGAGCGCGCGCCGGATCGCGCTGCGCACCGAGGACGGCCTCGCCATCGAGCCGACCGACTTCAGCGCACACTGGGAGCCGCCGGCGCCAGGGCGAGCGGGCCGGGCGGAGTTCCAGACCGCGGCGCTGCGGCTCGAGCCGCTCGTGCAGCTCGCCGAGTTCCTGCCGCTGCCGGCCGACGCGCGCGCGCAGCTCGCCGCGATCGAGCCGCGCGGGACGGTGCGCGACCTCAAGCTCGCGTGGACCGGCGACTCGGAGCATACCGAGCGCTATTCGGTGCGCGGCGGCTTCGCCGGCCTCGGCGCGCGCGCCTGGCGCAGCATGCCGGGATTCTCGGGCCTGACGGGGCAGGTCGACGCCAACGAGCGCGGCGGCCGTCTCGGCCTCGCCTCCGAGCACGCGGTGCTGCAGGTCGACCGCCTGCTGCACGAGAGCGAGGTGCGCTTCGACCGGCTCGCCGCCGACCTGGAGTGGCGGAACGCGCAGGACCACGTCGAAGTGCGCATCGGCAGCGTCGCCGTCTCGAACCCCGATCTCACCGGCTCGCTGACCGGCACCTTCGCGACGCGCGCCGGGAGTCCCGGGGTCGTCGATCTCACGGGCAATTTCTCGCGCGTCGATGGCCAGGCCGTCGCCCGGTACGTCCCGAAGCTGCCGCCCGTGGTCGCCGAGTATCTGCGCGCCGCGGTGCGCCGCGGAGGCTCGGACCTCGTGCGCGTGCGCGTCAAGGGCGATCTGGCCGACTTCCCGTTCCCCGACCCCGGTAAGGGGACCTTCCAGATCCTGGTGCGCCTCAAGAACGTGGACTTCCGCTTCGCCGAGGACTGGCCGCAGCTCTCCGATTTCTCCGGCGAGCTCGAGTTCTCCGGACGCTCGATGCGCGTCTCGTCGTCGCAGCTCACGATCGAGGGCGTGCGCATCAAGAGCGCGCGCGCCGTCGTCCCCGACCTCTTCAACGGCAACGAGCACCTGCGCATCGACGGCGAGGCGGAGGAGGCGACCGCGGGCTTCCTGCGCTTCGTCGAGTCGAGCCCGGTGAGCCGCATGGTCGACGGCTTCACGCGCGGCATCCGCGCCACCGGCAACGGGCGCCTGGAGCTGCGGCTCGACATCCCGATCCGGCACCTGAACGAGGTCAAGGTCGCGGGCGCCTACCAGTTCCTGGGCGACCAGATCCGCCTCAGCGAGCAGCTGCCGCCGCTCGGTCAGGTGACCGGCCGCCTCGAGTTCACCGAGGCGGGCGTGAACGCGCGCGGCATCTCGGGCCAGTTCATCGGCGGACCGATGAGCATCTCCGCGGTCACGCGCGACGGCATCATCACGGTGAGCGCGGCCGGCACCGCGCAGGCGGCGGGGCTGCCCGCGGGGCTCGCCGATCCGTGGCGCAAGTACGTAAGCGGCAGCACCGGCTGGCAGGCGAGCATCATCGCGGGCCGCGCACGGCCTACGACCATCACCGTCGAATCGCAGCTCGCCGGGCTCGCGCTCGATCTTCCCGCGCCGCTCGCGAAGCGGCCCGCCGAGGTGCTGCCGCTGCGCTTCGAGCGGGTGATCGGACCCGAGGGCGCGGGCGGGCGGCGCAGCGAGCAGATGAAGCTGACGCTCGGCCGCGGCGTGAACGCGCAGATCCTGGGAACGCGGCAGGGCGATCAGTTCGTGCTCGGGCGCGCGGCGGTCGGATTCAACGAGCCCGCGCTACTGCCCGAGCGCGACGGCGTCAGCGTCACGGGCAATTTCCCTTATGCCGACGTCGACCGCTGGCGTGCCGTGCTCCCCGAATCGTCGAAGGGCGGCCGCGTCGGGCCGGTGCAGGTCGCGCTCAGGATCGGCGCGCTCGACTTCCTCGGGCGGCGCTTCAACGACGTGAGCGTGCGCACGCGCACCGTCGGCAGCGCCTGGTCGGGCACCGTGGCCGCGAAGCAGTTCGACGGCGACATCACCTGGCGACCCGAGGACGGCGGACGCATCGTGGCGCGCCTCAAGCACTTCACCGTGCCCGACAGCGCGCCCGGGACGACGCCGAGCGCGGAGACGCCGTCGCGGGAGATGCCCGCGCTCGACGTCGTCGTCGACAGCTTCACGCTGCGCGGCCTGGATCTCGGGCGACTCGAGGTCGTCGCCGTGAACCAGGCGGGGCAGGATTGGCGCATCGAGAAGCTGGTGGTCGCCAACGACGACAGCACGCTCAGCGCGACCGGCACCTGGCAGAGCTGGAAGGAGAAGCCCACGCTCAACGCCGACATCCGGCTCGAGGTGAGCGACGTCGGCCGCTACCTCGAGCGCATCGGCTATCCCGGCACGATGCGCCGCGGGACCGCGACGCTCGAGGGCAAGCTGTCCTGGGAAGGCGCGCCGAGCGCGGTCGACTATCCCACGCTGAGCGGCAACCTGAAGCTTACCGCGGCCAAGGGACAGTTCCTGCGCGCCGACCCGGGCGTCGCGAAGCTGCTCGGCATCCTGAGCCTGCAGTCCTGGGCGACGCTCGACGTGCGCAATACCTTCGAGAAGGGCTTCACCTTCGACACCGTGTCGAGCACGGCGACGCTCGCGAAAGGCGTCCTCACGACCGGGGACTTTCACATGCGCGGCCCGGCCGCGCAGGTGAACATGAAGGGGACCGTGGATCTCGTGCACGAGACGCAGGACCTCTACCTGCGCGTCGTGCCTTCGCTCGGCGACGCCGCGTCGGTCTACGCCATCCTCGTCAACCCGGTATGGGGCATCCCGATCCTCGTGCTCCAGCGCATCCTCAAGGATCCGCTCGGCCAGATCCTCGGTCTCGAGTACCACGCGACCGGATCGTGGGAGAAGCCGCAGGTCGAGCGCGTGCGCGCCGACGTGAAGAGCGCCGAGGCGAACCCGTGAGCGCCGCGCCGGGATTCAAGGTCGCCGCGGTGCAGATGGTGTCGACGCACGTCGTGGCCGAGAATCTCGCCGTCGCCGCCGAGCTCGTCGCGCGCGCCGCCGCGCAGGGCGCCGGCCTGGTGGCGTTGCCCGAGTACTTCTGCATCATGGGGATGAACGAGCGCGACAAGGTCGCCGTGAAGGAGGCCGACGGCGACGGGCCGATCCAGGCCTTCCTCGCGGAAACGGCCGCGCGTCACGGCGTGTGGCTCGTCGGCGGCTCGGTGCCGCTCGCGACCGGACGTCCGGACAAGGTGAGGAACAGCTGCCTCGTCTACGGGCCCGACGGCCGCCGTACCGCGCGCTACGACAAGATGCACCTCTTCGGCCTCGAGCTCGGCGCCGAGCGCTTCGACGAGGCCAACACGATCGAGCCCGGCGAGCGGCCGCTCGCGATCGACTCGCCTTACGGACGCATCGCGCTGTCGATCTGCTACGACGTGCGCTTCCCCGAGCTGTACCGCTCGCTCGGCGACGTCGATCTCATCCTGGTGCCGTCGGCGTTCACCGCGACCACGGGCGAGGCGCACTGGGAGACGCTGCTGCGCGCGCGCGCCATCGAGAACCTCGCCTGGGTCGTCGCGCCGGCGCAGGGCGGCACGCACCCGAGCGGTCGCCGGACGCATGGACACAGCATGGTGATCGATCCCTGGGGCGCGGTGCGCGGCTGCCTGCCGCAAGGCGCCGGCGTGGTGGTGGCGGCGGTGGACCCGGGACTGCAGGCGCGCCTGCGCGCGAGCCTGCCCGCGCTCGAGCATCGCAGGATCGGCGCCGAGGCCGAGCCACTTGAAGGAGCGCGTCCCCGGCGCAATGTCCCGTAGAATGGGACAGTCGCGTCAGGAACTCGCCGCATGAACGCCCCCGAACAGGTCTTCCGCACCGCCCAGTCGTTTCTCCTCGCGCCGCACGATCTCGAGGCGCGCAACCTCGGACGCGTCTTCGGCGCGCTGCTCACCCACCGTCTGGACTATGCCGACCTGTATTTCCAGTACGCGCGCAGCGAGGGCTGGAGCCTGGAGGAAGGGATCGTCAAGTCCGGCAGCTTCTCGATCGACCAGGGCGTCGGCGTGCGCGCGATCAGCGGCGAGAAGACGGCGTTCGCGTACTCCGACGAGATCAGCATGCCCGCGCTCGAGGACGCCGCGCGCGCGACGCGCGCGATCGCGCGCTCGGGCGGCAAGGGCAAGCCGGTCGCGGTGCGCCAGGGGACTGGGCTCGCGCTGTACCAGCCGCTCGACCCGCTCGCGTCGCTGCCCGATACCGAGAAGGTGAAGCTGCTCGAGAAGCTCGAGCGCCTGTGCCGCGATCTCGACCCGCGGGTCGTGCAGGTGATGGCGAGCCTCGCCGGCGAATACGAGGTGGTGCTGGTCGCGCGCTCCGACGGGGTGCTCAGCGCCGACGTGCGGCCGCTCGTACGCTGCTCGGTGCAGGTGATCGCCGAGCAGAACGGCCGGCGCGAGCAGGGCAGCGCCGGCGGCGGCGGGCGCACCGACTACTCCTGGTTCACCGACGAGCGCCTCGCCGATTACGCGAAGAAGGCGGTCGACCAGGCGCTCGTCAACCTCGAGTCGCGCCCCGCCCCGGCGGGAACGATGACCGTGGTGCTGGGGCCCGGCTGGCCCGGCGTGCTGCTGCACGAGGCGATCGGCCACGGCCTCGAGGGCGACTTCAACCGCAAGGGCTCGTCGGCGTTCACCGGGCGCATCGGCCAGAAAGTGGCCGCGCGCGGCGTGACCGTGGTCGACGACGGCACGCTACCCGGGCGCCGCGGCTCGCTCAACATCGACGACGAGGGCAACCCGACGCAGTGCAATACCCTGATCGAGGACGGCGTGCTGCGCGCCTACATGCAGGACAGCCTGAACGCGCGCCTCATGGGCGTTCCCGTCACGGGCAACGGCCGGCGCGAGTCCTTCGCGCACGTCGTGCTGCCGCGCATGACCAACACTTACATGCTGAACGGCGACAAGGACCCGGGCGAGATCGTCGCCTCGGTGAAGAAAGGCCTCTACGCCGTCAACTTCGGCGGTGGGCAGGTCGACATCACGAACGGCAAGTTCGTGTTCTCGGCGTCCGAGGCCTACATGATCGAGGACGGCAAGGTCACGCACCCCGTGAAGGGCGCGACGCTGATCGGCAACGGGCCGGACGCGTTGACGCGCGTGTCCATGGTCGGCAACGACCTCGCGCTCGACACGGGCGTGGGGACCTGCGGCAAGGACGGGCAGTCGGTCCCGGTCGGCGTGGGCCAGCCGACGCTCAGGATCGACGGGCTGACGGTCGGCGGGACGGGCTGAGCCGGCTCAGTTCGCGCGCGCGGCCGGCCTGCGCGAACGGCTTCATTTGCCGGCGACGACCATGATCTCGACCAGCATGCGCGGATCGGCGAGCTTCGCCTCGACGCAGGCTCGCGCGGGCAGGTTCTTCGGATCGACCCACGCGGTCCAGACCTCGTTCATCGCCGGGCGGTTCTTGATGTCGGTCACCCAGATGTTCGCCGAGAGCACCTTCGACTTGTGGCTGCCGCACGTCGCGAGCAGGCGGTCGATCTTGTCGAGGATCTGCTTCGTCTGGCCTTTCACGTCCTGCGACGGGTCGTCGGCGACGATGCCCGCGAGGTAGACGGTATTGCCGTGTTCGACGGCTTCCGAGAGGATCTTCGAGGGCTCGTGGCGCTTGATGTCCATGCGGGTCTCCAGGGTCAGGATTGTTCCCAGCCGCGGGAGCGCTCGAGCGCCCGCGACCATTCGTGCATTCGCCGCGCCGCCTCGTCGCGCTTCATGCGCGGCTCGAAGCGCTTCGCGGCCTTCCAGTGGCGCGCGATGTCCGCGCGGCTCTCCCACACGCCGGTCGCGAGCCCGGCGAGATAGGCCGCGCCGAGCGCCGTCGTCTCGAGCACCCTCGGGCGCACGACCGGCACGCCGAGCAGGTCCGCCTGGAACTGCATGAGCATGTCGGTCGCCGCCGCGCCGCCGTCGACGCGCAGCTCGCGCAGCGCGACGCCCGAGTCCTTTCGCATCGCCTCGAGGAGCTCCGCCGACTGGAACGCGATCGACTCGAGGGCCGCGCGCGCGACGTGCCCGGCGCTCGATCCGCGCGTGAGGCCGACGATGACGCCGCGCGCGTACGGGTCCCAGTGCGGCGCGCCGAGGCCGGCGAACGCGGGAACGAAATACACGCCGCCCGAGTCGCGCACGCTCGCCGCGAGCCGCTCCACGTCGGCAGATCGCCGGATCAGCTTCAGGCCGTCGCGCAGCCACTGCACGACGGCGCCCGCGATGAAGACGCCGCCCTCGAGCGCGTACTCGCGCGCGCCCGCCTGCGCGGCGCTCGTCGTGAGCAGCCCGTTCTTCGACGCGATCGCCTCGGAGCCGGTGTTGAGCAGGAGAAAGCAGCCCGTGCCGTAGGTGTTCTTCGCCATGCCCGGCTCGTGGCACGCCTGGCCGAAGAGCGCCGCCTGCTGGTCGCCCGCGATGCCGGCGATCGGGATCTCGGCGCCGAGCAGCGCCTTGGCGCTCGCGCCGTAGACGAAGGAGGAGGGCTTGACCTCGGGCAGCACCGCGCGCGGGACGCGGAAGATCGCGAGCAGCTCGTCGTCCCAGTCGCCGCGGTGGATGTCGTAGAGCAGCGTGCGCGAGGCGTTGCTCGGATCGGTCACGTGCAGCCGGCCGCCCGAGAGCTTCCACGCGAGCCAGGTGTCGACCGTGCCGAAGGCGACGTCGCCGCGCTCGGCGCGCGCGCGCAGCCCCGGCACGCGGTCGAGCATCCACGCGATCTTGGTCGCGGAGAAGTAGGGGTCGATCACGAGGCCCGTTTTCGCGCGCACCGCGTCGGCGGCGCCTTCGCGCTTCAGCCGCTCGCACGCGTCGGCGGTGCGCCGGTCCTGCCACACGATCGCGTGATGCGCGGGACGGCCGGTGCGCCGGTCCCAGAGGATCGCGGTCTCGCGCTGGTTGGCGATGCCGATCGCGGCGACGCGCTCGGGCC
>DATDMW010000076.1:0-5999 GCA_036518595.1 Burkholderiales bacterium | reverse complement strand
GTGACCAGCAAATTCAGGTCGAGGCGCCGTCCGATGTTGTCGATCCGCGATTTCATGCTGGGTCCTCCCGGGCCGGATATGACATCAATGACCGGAATGCGACGAATTCTAACAATTCATTTGTCTTATCTCTCGGCCTTCGCTAACTTTGGCGCCACACGAACCGAGGAGCAGCGATGAAGATCTCCGGTTTCATGCTCGGCCTGCTGGCGCTGCTGATGGCGGGCAGCGCGGCCGCGCAGACGCATTACCCCGAGAAGCCCATTCACCTCGTCGTCGGCTTTCCGCCCGGCAGCCCGCCGGACACCTTCGCGCGCCTGTTCGGCCAGAGGCTCACCGGGACGTGGAGCGAGCCGGTATTGATCGAGAACGTCACCGGCGCGGCCGGCAATATCGCGGCCGACCGCGTGGCGAAGGCCGCGCCCGACGGCTACACCCTGGGCGTCCTGACCGAGGCGCAGATCGTCGTCAATCCCGGCCTGTATGCGCTCGCGTACGACCCCGTCCGGGATTTCGCGCCCGTCTCCCAGCTCTTCGCCAGCCCGAACCTCCTGGTCGTGAGCAACGCGGTGCCCGCGAAGAGCCTGGAGGAGCTGGTCGCCCTGGCCAAAGCGCAGCCGGGCGCGCTCACTTTCGTCTCCGGCGGCAGCGGCAGCACGGCGCACATGGCCGGCGAGCTGTTCAAGTCCGCGGCCGGCATCGACATCCGGCACGTCCCCTACAAAGGCGTGCTGGCGGCGATGCCCGACCTGCTCGGCGGGCGCGTCACGATGGTCTTCAGCCCGATGGCGATCGTCCTGCCGATGGTGCGCGAAGGGAAGCTGCGCGCGCTCGCGGTGACCTCGCTGAAGCGCTCCGCGGCGGCGCCGGAGCTGCCGACCATTGCCGAGTCGGGCTATCCGGGATTCGAGGTGGCGGGCTGGAACGGGCTGCTCGCGCCCGCGAAGACGCCGGCGGCGGTCGTCCGCGCGCTCAATGTCGAAGCCGTCAAGGCGCTCGCGCATCCCGAGATACGCGCCAAGCTGGACGGCCTCGGGCTGCAAGCCATCGGCAGCTCTCCCGATCAATTCGCCGCGGTCATCGCGTCCCAGATCCCGAAGTGGACGAAGGTGATCAGGGATGCGGGCATCAAGGCCGATTAGACATGAAGGAAGCGCGCGTCGACTTCGCCGACGCCGGCGCCTACGAGCGCTTCATGGGACGCTGGAGCCGCGCCGTCGCGCCGCAGTTCCTGGCGTGGCTCGGACCGAAGCCGCGCGCGCGCTGGCTCGACGTCGGCTGCGGCACGGGGATCCTCGCCGAGGCGCTGCTCGACCTCTGCGAGCCGGCGTCCGTGACCGGGATCGACGCGTCGGCCGCGCAGGTCGCGCAGGCCGCGCGCGGCCCCGCGCGCGAGCGCGCGAAGTTCCGGCAGGCGGACGCCGCCGAGCTGCCCTTTGCCGACGCCGCCTTCGACATCGCGGTCTGCGCGCTCACCCTGAACTTCGTCCCGGATCCCCTGCGCGCGCTGCGCGAGATGCGGCGCGTCACCGTCCCGGGCGGCGCGATCGGCGCCTACGTCTGGGATTTCGGACGCGAGCTCTCGCCGAGCGGGCCGCTGCGCGAGGCGATGCGCGCGTTCGGCGCCGAGGTGCCGGCGATCCCGGGCACCGCGCATTCGGGACTCGACGCGCTCGAGTCGCTCTTCGCGCGCGCCGGGCTGCGGTCGATCGAGACGAGAACCATCGACGTGACGCTCGCCTACTCCGGCTTCGAGGACTTCTGGCAGGCGCAGACGCCGGGGTACAGCCCGACCGCGAAGATCGTCGACGCCATGGCCGAAGGCGAGCGCCGGCGCCTGAAGCGCGCGGTGCAGGAAGCGCTGCCGACCGGCCCGGACGGGAGGATCGAGTACGCCGCGCGCGCGAATGCCGTCCGCGGCCTCGCCCCGTGAGCTAGGGCAGGATGTACGCCACCACGCCGACGATGTTCCTCGCCGGCACGAAGCCCCAGACGCGGCTGTCCGAGCTGTTGTCGCGGTTGTCGCCCAGGACGAAGTAGTGGCCCTCGGGCACCGGGCAGGACAGGCCCTCGGCGGTGAAGGTGCATCGGTCCCTGAAGGGAAACGGCCTGGCCGCGAGCACGGAAACCGGCGCGCCGGGCTCGATGAGGACCGGGTACTCGCGCCCGCCGAGCCGCTCGACGTACTCCAGCGGGGAGCCGGCGACCGGGCTCCGCGGCACCTCCTGGTCGTTGATCCAGAGGCGCTTGCTGAAATAGGCGACCCGGTCGCCGGGCAGCCCGACGATCCGCTTCGCATAAATGACCGTCGTGTCCTCCGGATACTCGAACACGACGATGTCTCCGCGGCTCAGGCCCGCGGAGATGCCGTTCCTCGCGAAGTGGATTCCCAGGGCGCCGTAGTTGCCGTATCCCCACTTCTTCACGATCAGCCGCGCGCCCGGGACGATCGACGGCAGCATCGATCCGGACGGGGCGCGAAACGGCTCGACCAGGAACGCCCGCGCCCCGATCGCCAGGGCCGCGAACGCCGCGACGATCGCGAGCAATCCGGGCCAGCGCGCGTACCAGCCGCGCCGGAGCACGCGCGAGTCGCGGCAGTAGCGGTAGGCCTGCACCGCGCAGACGATTCCAACGAGCACGACGACGGCGCCGACGATCCATTCGCGCTCGCGCGGCACGAACAGGCTGACCGCGCCGATGAAAAGCGCCCACGCCAGATAGATTCCCGCCCAGCCGGGACGGGCGACGTAGAGCATGCCCGCCGGCGGGACGAGCAGTCCGAGCGCGGCGGCGACGCGCTTGCTCGGCCTTCGGTATGCCTCGGTCGGGTCCATCGCCGCCGCCCACGTCCCCCTTTCGCCGCCTATTGTCGCAGCCGGGCGCCCCGGCCGCATAGCCGGGCTTGACCTGCGTCAATCCGCGAATCCGAATCGCGGTTAGCGTGCGCGGTAGGCAACGGGGAGTAAGGACCATGTTCAGCGAGCCCATCGGCAACGTCATGGAGCGCAAGCTCCTCACCGCTCCGCCGGAGATCACGGTCGGCGAGGCGGCGAGACTGATGGCGAAGCGCAAGGTCGGCGCGGTGCTGGTCGTCGGCGAGGACCGCAGGCTGATCGGCATCTTCACCGAGCGCGACGCGGTGTTCCGCGTGATCGCGCGCGGCCTGAACCCGCGCACCACGCCTCTGGCCGACGCGATGACGCGCTCGCCGCTCACCGTTCATCCGGGCAAGTCGCTCGGGTACGCGCTGCTCATGATGCACGACCACGGCTTCCGCCACGCGCCGGTGGTCGAGGACGGCAAGCTGGTCGGCATCGTCTCCGCGCGCAGCGCGCTCGATCCCGACCTGGAAGAGTTCGTGGCGGAGGCGCAGAGGCGCGAGCAGATCCGCCGCGAAGGCGAGGCGCACCCTTAGGCGCCGCGCGCGCTCCGGATCGCCCGCCACACGCGGTCGGGCGTCGCGGGCATGTCGAGCTCCTTCACCCCGACCGGCGCCAGCGCGTCCATGATCGCGTTCATCACCGCGGGCAGCGCGCCGACGGTGCCCGCCTCGCCCGCGCCTTTCACGCCCAGGGGATTGAGCTTCGTCGGCACCGGGTTGCTGCCGACCTCGATGTTCGACACGTCGTCCGCGCGCGGCATGGCGTAGTCCATGAACGAGCCGGTCAGCAGCTGGCCGTTGTCGGGGTCGTACTCGATGCGCTCGAACAGCACCTGCGACAGGCCCTGCACCACCCCGCCGTGGATCTGGCCCTTGAGCGTGAGCGGATTGACGACGGTGCCGACGTCGTCGACGACGGTGTAGCGCTCGACCGCGACCACGCCCGTGTCGGGGTCGATCTCGACCTCGCACACGTGCGTCCCGTTCGGGAAGGTGTGGTTCTCCGGCGAGAACATGCCGCTCTCGGTGAGCCCGGGCTCGAGGCCCTTCGGCAGCTTGTCGGGCTCGTAGGCGGCCTTCGCCACGTCCTTCAGCGTGACCGCCTTGTCGGTGCCCGCCACCTTGAACTTCCCGGCGTCGAAGACGACGTCGGGCTCGGCGGCCTCCATCAGGTGCGCCGCGATCTTCCTGCCCTTGGCGATGATCTTGTCGGAGGCGATGACGATCGCCGTCCCCGCGATCGCCATGGTGCGCGAGCCCATGGTGCCGACGCCGAACGCGACCTTCTCGGTGTCGCCGTCGACGTAGGCGACGTCCTTCGGGTCGATCCCCAGCCGCTCGTTCAGGATCTGCCGCAGGCTCGTCTCGTGGCCCTGGCCCTGGTTCTTGCTCCCCATCGCGAGCGTCGCCGTGCCGCCCGGGTGGAAGCGCACCTCCGCGTACTCGAGGCCCGGC
This sequence comes from Burkholderiales bacterium, assembly GCA_036518595.1. Classification (GTDB taxonomy): domain Bacteria; phylum Pseudomonadota; class Gammaproteobacteria; order Burkholderiales; family SG8-39; genus VBDM01. The sequence goes on along the minus strand of DATDMW010000076.1, from coordinate 1,660 downwards.
GAGGACGCGCGCTCGATCGCGTTGACGATGCCCAGGCCGCGCAGCCTTCCGCGCCGCTCCGATTCGGCCTTGCGCCTGGCGAAGGCCGCGACGTCCGCGAGCTGGACCGCCTTGTCCATGCCGCGCGCGAACTCGCCGCAGTCGTAGGTGTAGGCGAGCGGCGTCTTCCATGGGAACGCGTCCGGCGGGATCAGGTTCTTCCGGCGCAGCTCGACGCGGTCGAGCTTCAGCTCGCGCGCCGCGTCGTCGATGATGCGCTCGATGAGATAGGTCGCCTCCGGCCTGCCGGCGCCGCGGTAAGGCGCCGTCGAGTTCGTGTTCGTCATCACGCCCGTGATCCGCACGTGCGCCGCCGTGATCGTGTAGGTCCCGACCACCGTGCTCACGCTCTGGAACGTGGAGAGGAGGTTGCGGTCCGAGGACACGTAGGCGCCGAGCGCGGCGAGCGTGCTCACGCGCAGCCCGAGGAACTTCCCGTCGGCGCCGAGCGCGAGCTCGATCTCGCTCACGTTGTCGCGCGCGTGCTCGTCGGCGAGCACCGCCTCGCTGCGCTCGCACACCCACTTCACCGGCCGGCGCGTGCGCTTCGCCGCCCACATCAGGATGCGGTGCTCCGGGTACTGCGGCCCCTTCGCGCCGAACGCGCCGCCGATGTCGCCGGCGATGACGTGCACCTTGCTCTCGGGAATGCGGAACACCGTCCCGGCGAGGAACTGGCGCATGCGGTGCGGATACTGCACGTCGGTGTACAGCGTGTACTTGCCCTCGGCGGGCTCGTAGGCCGCCACCGCGCCGCGCGTCTCCATGTACTGCGCGTGCACGCGCGTGATCACGTACTTGCGCTTGACCACGTGAGCGGCCTTCGCGAACGCCGCGTCGGTCGCGGCCTTGTTGCCGAGCTCGAACACGTTCGAGATGTTGTCCGGGTTCTCGTCCCACACTCGCGGAGCGCCGGGCGTCGCCGCCTCCGCGGTCGAGGTCACCGACGGCAGGTCCTCGTACTCGACCTCGAGCAGCTCGGCCGCGTCCTTCGCGAGCGCGAGCGTCTCGGCGAGCACCACCGCCACCGGGTCGCCGACGTGGCGCACGCGCCCGGTCGCGAGGCCCGGATGCGCGCGCGCGAACATCGGCGAGCCGTCGGGCCGCGTGCGCTTGAGCGCCGGCGCGGGCAGGCCGAAGCCCTCGCGCGCGAAGTCCTCGCCGGTCCACACCGCCGCCACGCCGGGCGCCGCGGCCGCCGCCTTGGCGTCGATCGAGACGATCTTCGCGTGCGCGTGCGGCGAGCGCACGATCACCGCGTGCAGCTGCCCGGGAAGGTTCACGTCGTGGATATAGCGGCCCTCGCCGCGCAGCAGGCGCGGATCCTCGAAGCGCGTGACGGACTGGCCGATGCCGAACTGACCCATGGTGCTTTCTTGTGATTAGGAAGCGAGACCGATCTGCTGCGCGAACGGCGCCGCCGGCACGTTGAACGGGATCGGCCCGTCGGGCTTCGCGTCCATGAACTGGCGCACGAACGGATCGCGCGACGCGGCCAGCTCCTCGGGCATGCCCTGCGCCGCGACCACGCCGTCGCCGAGCAGATAGATATGGTCGGCGAGCTTCACCGCCTCGCTCACGTCGTAGCTCACCACGATCGAGGTCGCGCCGAGCGCCGTGT